>JAFGEK010000214.1 GCA_016931625.1 Deltaproteobacteria bacterium
CGCTATGGCGTGGATGGACCAAACTTGAAATTCTCGTCGAAGGTTGGTGCCTTGCAAGGAGTCTGAATGAAATGTGATCAAGAGACAGGCCTTTAGGCGGTGGTTGTTACTCTGCCGAAAATAAGGCGCAAATAAGGTGTTTGGTACCTTTAGTGAGTGCAGGTAGTAAAAAATTTGTGCTTAAATTTTACATAATCTTGCAAAAGAAGCTACATGAAGCTACATTATAATTTATGCGTACCGTTGGGTTGAAAGTTTTAAAAAATAAACTTAGCGAGTACGTACGTATTGCTTCACAGGGGGAGCCAGTGCTTATTTCAGACCATGATCATGTAGTAGCAGAATTATTACCGCCATCATCTAGTCGAGCTAGAGAAGTTGCCGATGTTTTACTTGCGGATTTAGTACGCAAAGGAATAGTGTCTCCAGCCATTTTGCCACCTAGTGGCAGACCAAAAGTACCACCGCGCGACAGCACTCTTGCCGAAGTTTTAAATGAATTAGATGCTGATCGAGCTGATAAATGATTTATTTAGATACTTCAGTAGTGTTAGCCGAATTATTTGCTGAAGATAAGCAAGTAGCAGAATCTTTATGGTATGAGCCTTTAATATCAAGTCGTTTGCTTGAGTATGAACTATATAATCGTATCAATGCACGTAAATTATCGAACAGCTATAGTGAGGCAGTCAGAAATATATTAGGTAGAGTTTCATTAGTAGAGCTTTCTCCTGTAGTATTGCAAAGAGCAATTGAGCTATTTCCTGTAACGATACGTACTTTAGATGCTTTGCATTTAGCAACAGCATGTTATCTGCGTGATCATCATCAAAAAATAACATTAGCTACTTTTGATGAGCGTATGCGAAATGCGAGCACGGCATTAGGTATTGAACTGTTTTGCGATAGCTAGGTGGTTTAAAAGTATAGTAGAGCCTGCAATTTTTGCGCTTTATTTTCAAGCTCATTAAAAACCTTGTGGTCAGCTTCGTCTTTATTGGTATGCGTAACTACAAGCAAATCAAAGTCAGAGCGATAATCGGTTTTTAAATCAATAACAAAATCACCCTGTGCATAACTGCCAAACAGCATTAGCATTTGCACAAGCGGACAGTCAGCAAAAATTTTCGTAATGTCGGCAAGCTACTGCTGCACTTCAATGCTAAGTTTAGTTAATATAGCTTTGTCATAGATAATGGGCTTACTTTTGCTCATCACTTTTACAACTTGTGATTTATTAATTTACGCTTGGCAACACTTGTGAGCTTTAAAGAAGGCAATTTAGGGGCAAAACATCAAAAACACAAAAACCTAATTAAATAATAAATGCTTAATATTACAATAAGTTAAGACTGGCATTGGTGACACCAATTTTATAAATTTGCTATAGTTGACATAGTTAAGTTAAAATATGTAAATGTATTTCCTAATTTAATCAAATTTGGTAATGGTATTACATGATTTTTAAAAGAATTATTAACTTATTGAAATTATTGAATAAAAAAAGTATTTTTTTCTTTGGCCCTCGAGCTACAGGAAAAACTTTTTTAATTAATCAAGAATTGCAAACATTACCAAATGTAAAAATTATTGATTTACTTTATGCGCCAACATTTGACCGTTTAAGTAGGCGACCAACTTTAATTGGCGAAGAAATTGCGCATAATACAAACATAATTGTTATTGATGAAGTACAGCGTTTACCAAGATTATTAGACGAAGTTCATCGGCTCATTGAAACAAAAAATATTCGTTTTTTGTTAACAGGTAGTAGTGCTCGTAAATTACGTCATGGTGGTGCGAATTTGCTTGCTGGTCGCGCCTGGCAGGCGCAATTGTTTCCTCTTTGCTTTAATGAATTTCAACAATTTAATCTTGATCACTATTTGTTGTTTGGTGGTCTTCCATTTGTAGTAAATTCAATAGATCCATGGGAAGAGCTTAAAGCATACAGTGGGACGTATTTACGAGAAGAAATTGTTGCAGAGGCTGCTGTACGTAGACTAGAACATTTTGTAAGTTTTCTTGATATTGTGGCAACCAAAATTGGCGAAGAAATCAATTATGCCTCATTAGGTAATGATGTTGGTATTAATCCTCGTACAATTCAAAATTTTTTTACTTTATTAGATGATACTTTATTAGGGTTTTGCCTAGAACCTTACCGTAAAACTAAAAGACGAAAAGCTATTAGTAGGTCAAAGTTTTATTTAGCGGATCTTGGTGTAACTAGTTCATTGCTTGGTCGTCACGAAATTGCACGTCAGACCGAAGCTTTTGAACGTTCTTTCGAACATTTTATAGCTTTAGAATTACGTGCATATCTTAGTTACCGCCGTTTTGATTTGGCGTATAATTTTTGGCGCACGCACACTGGTTTTGAAGTTGATTTTATTATTGGTGACAAACTTGCGATTGAAGTTAAATCAACGAATTTTGTCCACGAGCGCCACCTCAAAGGTTTAAGAGCATTACGAGAAGAGCAACTAATTAAAAGTTATTGTGTAATTTCTCATGATGATGAAGAGCGTATTGTTGATGGTATTACGATATATCCATGGCAAAAATTTTTAAGCGATTTGTGGGCTGATAAAGTAATAACACAAACTTATTAATTAAAAGTATCATGAATAGCACAGACAATTGGTACCAATTTAATTGCTTTAAATTATTGCTTCTTTTGGTTTTCTATTATGTTCGCTCCGATTATCAAAGACACGCAAAAGGGATACCAATTATATTATCAGTATAGAGGCGCGGTTTTTCGTCATTATTAATGACGATACCAAATGGGCATTTTTGATCAATAATAAAAGAGGCAAGCGAGCGCAGATGAAGAGAAGAAACCGTTTGCATATAATTGATATAAAATCATTAAGATTAGGTATTGAGTGTAGTTTATATGTCAAGTATCAGTGGCCTGACACTATTCACTGATTAAGGGATTTTTTATTTGTAATGATGCAAAGCGACTAAAATCACGATCAGCGCTTAATAAAGTCTTTACCCCATGTTGCAAGCAAAGTGCCGCTATTCTTGCGTCGTGAACCATAGGCCCAATAACTTTTGATGCGTTTAAAATATTATGCAGTGACGACCAATAATCATGACTTTCAGCTAATAAAACCAAACTTGGTGATTCTAGCCAAGCTTCAATTTGATTGATAGCATCAGCTACACTACTTGGTGGAGCATAGATTCGCGGATGTGTAGCTATGGAAAAAAACTCATGTAAACATGGCCAGGGAATAGCCCAATTTGAGCTACCCTCAGCTAAATTAACAATACATTCATAAGCTTTTTTGTGCCATTCACTATCTTCACGATGGGCATAAATTAGTATATTGGTATCAACAGCTATCATGTGCCGCGACCTTTATAAGCTAGTTCACGAATTTCATCCCATGAGCGTGAAGATAATAGAGGGTTAAGCCCCTGGCCATTTACTGAAGCGCGGCGAAGATGAAAATTAGTCTTGTGATGCTTGGCGACAATTACAGTGCGTAATCCTTCTTCGACTAGGTTACGTAAGGTGGTTTTGTCTCTACTTGCTATTGCTTTGGCTTTGTTGAGAAGCGCACTAGAAATATCGACAGTTGTTTTCATATATCTAACTATATCAATTAATACATCTATATGTCAAATAAGATATTGCTAGCAATATAACAACTCAATATGTGCTGGCGAAACATGACTGTTATCTCGATCGATGTGCGCCTGGCAAGGCGTTTAAACAGGAGGTAAAAGCATGTAAGCTAAATCCTCTAGTGACCCTAACGGAGGGAACCCTTCACTAACGAGGCAAGGGCGCGAGTCTGGAGCACCAGAC
>JAFGEK010000215.1 GCA_016931625.1 Deltaproteobacteria bacterium
CATCTGGGCCTAGAATTTCAAGTAAGTTTCTTATTTGAGAAGTCCGCCCGCCCAAGCGGGCGGTGTATTGGTTTTTGAGAAGTTACGTCAGGCGTTCGTAATGTCGCGAATTAAAAGTGTTTTCTGGTCGGGGCGAGTTGGATTTGAACCTGCGACCTCTTGGTCCCGAACCAAGCGCTCTACTAGGCTGAGCTACACCCCGAATAAAAAAGCAACTATTATGCAACAGTTGGCTGCTAGGTAACTCAGGTTAATAAGCACTATCAACGCAGTTCGACTTTTGACTTTAGCTACCATTGTTTTAATTGATACTTGACCATACAGGCAGACTGGTATGGTATGCATAATATGCACAACATCTAATCAATTAATCATTGCCAAAGTTTTTTAGGAGGCATTTGCCACGTTTTTAATAGCATCTACTTTAAGCATTGCGTTAGGCAGTAGCATTGCTTTTGCAAGCAAAGAGATTCTTTATCAAAGGCCGTGGTGGCGTTTGTCGGCTTTTTGGTCGCTTATCGCCTTGCAATTATTAGTTTTTTTGCCAGTAACGGCCTGGATTTTACATAACTTTGCCGATTGGAGTCTATTGTATTTATTTGATACTTCTATTTTTCCGCAACCAGCAATACTTAGTATTATGTTTTTAAGCCTAGCTATTGCCAGCTTTTTATTGGTTAGAAGTTTGCTGATAAAAAATAAAAAGTTGCCAGCGATAATAATTACCAGCGCGATAGTGCTTATCGGGGGACTCAGTTGTTGGTTTTTAAGAGAGCCTTTGTTGATAGTGGGCTCTTTTACGAATTACCAACACGCCACTAATATGCGTCCATTGCAAAATACTTCATTGTTTTACCTTATTCTTGGTGGTGCGTTTGTTATTTTATTTAGCTGGCTAGCAACATGTTGGCGTCTTATGGTTTTCAGTTTTGCGGCCAAAAAAACTGTGGGTAATAATATAAAAGTATTGCCAAATATTGCTTCGGCTAAAGCTCCTGAACGAGTTTCGGTGCGTTTTGAAGCAAAGGTGGCCAAAACTAAGCCTTTGGCACCAAAACGCAAATAGGGCCCCCAAAGTGCATAGTTGTTTTCAATTAAATACTTTTTTTAAAAGAATTTCTTGAACCACACACCATACGGGTGTTTCCTATATGTTGACCAGAAACGCTTTTGCCTGCTACCACCAAAAAGTATTGGTGAGTAATTATAGGCATTGGCTTGTACAAGCGAGGCATCATTGCATACGCACGTGTCATTAATTTGTTTATTAATCGGTGCAGGGTTTATAGGTGCTTGCGGTCCGGTAGTTAGCAGTGTGCACATTAGAGATGCGAGTAATGCATTAAATGCTGCAGAAAAAGCTGGTGCTAAAAAAGATGCCACTTACGAATATACAATGGCTTTGCAGTATCTCGAAAAAGCTCGCGAAGAAGCAGGCTATTCAGATTTTGTTAGTTCACGACAATTTGCTGATCAAGCATTAAAATTTGCGATTGATGCTAAGAAACAGGCGCAACAGGTATCTAATCAAGTAACTGTAGATACAAATAAAGTCACCACAGATACAACCGAATCAGCGACCTCACCTTCGAACGCCAGCAACACCAGCAACGCCAGCGACGCCAAACCAACGGGGCCTTGATCTCATGTCTAAGTTTACATGTTTTATCTTCAGCCTTAAGAGGTTAAGTTTGCGACCATGTAATTTTGGTGTTTTGTTGCTTTTATTTGGTTTTATTTTAACAGCATGTGTAGCTGCGAGTAAGTTACGTGAAAATAGTAAGGCTATCGCAACAAAGATCACCCAAGCTCGTGATAACGGTGCCATGTTTTGCGCACCTGCTGAGCTTGCAAAAGCTGAAGCAAATTATAACTTTATTGAACATGAGCTAGGTCAAGGCGATTTTCGTCGTGCCGAAACCCATTATCGCCTTGCTCTTGATAACATCGATAAAGCACTATCAAAAACCGATCCTGAAAAATGTGATAAACGCGATAAAGATAGCGATGGTGTTTTCGATCGTCTAGATAAATGTCCGAGTGATGCGGGCCCGGTTGAAAATCAAGGTTGCCCTGATGTTGATAGCGATCAAGATACCATTGTCGATCGTCTTGATAAATGCCCACAACAAGCTGGGCCTGTTGAGAACGAAGGTTGTCCTGATATCGATACCGACAAAGATAATATAGTTGATCGTCTAGATAAATGTCCGCAGCAACCAGGGCCACAAGTGACCCAAGGCTGCCCAGATCCCGACACTGATCTTGATGGTGTTGTTGATCGTCTAGATAAATGCCCGAATGAGCCTGGTGTGGCTAACAATAATGGTTGTCCCTCACTTGACCGTGACATTGATGGTATACCTGATGATGTTGATCAGTGCCCTGATGTCCCTGGTTTAGCTCCTACTGGCTGCCCCAAGCGCGTTTTAGTTGTTAAGACCGACAAGCAAATACAAATTAAGCAACAGATTAGGTTCAAAGGCGGTCGTTCACAGATCCGTGGCGCTATTTCATATGAAATACTTGATCAGATCGCAGCAGTATTAAGGTCTAATCCGATGCTTAAGATTGTTATTGAAGGTCATACTGACAGCGTTGGTTCAGAAAAGCGCAATCAAAGACTTTCGCAAAAACGTGCCGAAGCCGTACGCGAGGCATTGATCTCACGTAAAATTGATCCCAATCGTTTAGAAGCAATTGGTTATGGCGAAAGCAAACCATTAGAATCTAATAAAACCAGAAAAGGTCGTGCCGCTAATCGCAGAGTTGAATTTAATATTGTTGAAATTAAAGCAGAGGCAGCTCCAAATAATGCTTTGCCAGAAGGTGCAAAATTAGAGCCAACCCCATAAAAAATTAGGTTTTTAAGAATATTTTTCATTGCAACAGCGTTAATACCATAACGTTACGATATGTGAGTTTAATTCATTAGAAAGGGTGTTTTATGTCTGGCGAAGTTGTTCCAATAGTCGAAGTTCATGTCAATGGCATAGAAGCTCGAATGCTTGAGTTATTTTTATATATGGGCTCGCAATGGGTATTATATATTTTATTGTTTTTAAGTGTTATTGCCTTTGCTATTGCTTTTGAACGGTTGTTGCATTTTTTTCAAACTCGTGAAAATTTAGAGAATCTCTCAAAACAATTATCCAAATGTCTAAATACTGATGATCTTGCTGGTGCTCGCAAATTGCTTGAACAAAGCCGTTCTCATATGGCCAAAGTTGCACTGCGTGGTCTCGATGGTCTTAATTTAGGTTCTGGTGCGCTTGAAGAAGTGATAGCTGGCGCTACTCAAATTGAGCGCCTTAAGATGGAGAGAGGCCTCGCTTTTTTAGGCACCTTAGGCAACAATGCGCCATTTGTCGGTTTATTTGGTACGGTGCTTGGTATTATTAGGGCTTTTCGTGATTTGTCGATT
This sequence comes from Deltaproteobacteria bacterium, assembly GCA_016931625.1. Taxonomy (NCBI): domain Bacteria; kingdom Pseudomonadati; phylum Myxococcota; class Myxococcia; species Deltaproteobacteria bacterium. The sequence continues at coordinate 3,425 of JAFGEK010000215.1, forward strand.
AATACTATCGAAGGTTCAGCTGCAGTAATGGCTGGTATTGCCGAAGCACTAGTTGCTACTGCGGTTGGTCTATTGGTGGCGTTACCTGCTGTTGCTTTGTTTAATACTTTTCAAAGACATATTCGCACCAAGCTTGCAGGTACAGAAGCGCTTACTCGGGAATTATTAGCACATGCAAAGCGTAATATTTAGAATATTATTATTAATGAGTTGATATCTATCTAGACACAATTAAAAATAAACGTACAAGTTGTGAAAAGGTGAAATAATTAATCATGGCGGCAACACAAAACGACTCTGACGATATTATCACCGGCATTAATGTTACCCCGTTGGTTGATATTATTTTAGTTCTACTGATTATATTCATGTTAACTGCTAATATTATTGCCAAGCCCTCGATTCATGTTCAATTGCCCAAAGCCTCAACTGGCGAAGCAACCGAGCCAACAACTATAGCGCTAACCTTAAATAAAGAAGGTGATATTTTTCTTAATGGTGCCGTAACTGATGAAGCAGCACTGCGTAAATATTTGCAAGAACTCGGTGAATCTGATCCTAAAACTCAGGCAATAATCGCTGCCGATAAAGAAGTTTTGCATGGGCGAGTTATTTGGTTGATTGATATGGTGCGCACCGCAAAAATTTATAATTTTGCAATTAACATCGACCCAAGTGTTAATGCACCGGTAAAGTGAATGCGACGCGATGTATTAATATATGCAGCAGCAATATTATGGTCCTTAATCGGTCATGTTGTTGTAGTTGAAGGTTTAGGGCGTGCGGCGCGCAATGCTCCACCAGCCAAACAGCATATTTTAACCTTTAAAGTTGTTACACCACCACCTAAGGTCGAAGTCGAGCCAGCTAAGCCATTAGAAAAAAAAGAAAAACCGAAACCACCGCCGCCAAAACCAGTTGATCTTACCGATGTACAATTACCGCCTGAGGTAGAAACTCCACCACCGCCTAATACAAATGAAGTCGAGCCACCGCCTATTAAAGAACCTGTTCGCCCAGTTTTTGGTATTAGTATGAGTTCAGTCGTTGGAGAAGGTGCTGGCTCTGGTTTTAGCGTACGCGTTGGCAATACTTTAATGAAAGAGCCAGAAAAAGAATTTACCAAACCAGCCGAGGTTAAACCTTATGCGCCGACTCCACTGCACAAATTAACTAAGATTCCACGTAAGCTTATGGAATGTGAAGCTCCTCCTGAAACTAAACGACGCGGTATTGAAGGCAAGGTTAAACTTAATGTTGAAGTTTTAGCTGATGGTTCGGTTGGTGAAGTAAAAGTGGTACAAGGATTAAACCCAGAGATAGACGCTCTTGTTGTTGCAGCACTTAAACGTTGTCGATTTTCACCAGCGGAAATCGCAGGCAAACCAGTTGTTACCCGTATTCCTTATACATATAGCTTCTACGCTGAAGACTAGGGCCTGTCTCTAAGGGGCAGACCCTGATATTACTTATCTTTTTAAACGTTGTTTACGAAAACGTAATAGGCGAAATAGGTTTTGTTTTTCCCATTGTTTGCATAATGCATAGTGCGGAAAAGTTTGTTCAACAACTTTAAGTTCCGGCGGGTGCACTGCTTGTTTACGATTTTGATCAATACCAAAAACATCATGTAACATTTCGTGAAATACAATCCACGTGACATAGTAATGAGGCACAAAGGCTTGATCTAAAGCTGGATGAATACGAATAAGCCTATCGTTTGGCAGATATAGGCCTAATTGAATAGAACGTCGATAACGTCTTGGGCTTGCAAAACCCCAAGTGATGTTAACTTGAACTTGATTGTGAAAGAAAGTTTGGTTGAGTTCATTGAATATGGTGCGCAAATCGTGAAAACGCCCCTGCGTAGATATATTGGTATTGGTTTGAGCTGCTGGCGTACGAGGGCAGGCACTAATAAATTTATCGATTATTTGGGCAGCATTACGACTTTGATATTCTATATAGTCAGCCAGAGCCTCCCATACTGTGGTTTCAGCTTTAGTAAAAATTTCATGTAAACGCACAACTAAAACACCACGTTTTTCGCAAAATGATAACATTGTCGTGCGGTTACAAGTGAAAGTAATACGTACGCTGCGATCTAAACGATTACATAACCAGTCAGACAAGGCAGTATTGCAAAAATAATTTTGAAATTGTCTTGTTTTTATTAGTGAATCAGCGTCAGAAATATTGACAGTTGGCTCAATGTCTTGATCAAAATGTTGTAGTGCTAATTCTAATTGCTGCATGCATTTCTTACTTGCATTGCTATTGTATCGCTGACAAGTGCAATATGTCATCTTTATTAAATCATAACTTGCAGACACCTCCCACAGCAGACTACCATTAAGAGCGCACGGCAAGAAGGCTAGCATTTTTGGTACGGTTATTATTACTGGCAGTGGAGGTAATCGCGATGCAACGCGCTATTATGAAGGCTGCAACAAAGCGACAACCTTGTTCTTTTCTCTGCAAAAAGTGCGTAGTGGCCATTAGCGTTTTAATAATGGTTACTGCAAGTTGCAGTAAAAATACAGCCAAAGATACTAGTAATGATACCGGGGTTGAGGATCTGACCATTGTTGTAGAAGCAGATAGAACTCGTATTTTACAAGAAGAGCAAAGTTTGCAGCAAAAGCGAGAGACATTTGCTAGTGAGCGAGAGCATTTGCAACAACAAAAAGAAGAAATTGAACAAAAATTAAACACGCTATCTAAAAAAGATAAACGTCAAAAAGCAGAACTTGAGGCACAGCAAAAACGTCTAGAATTAGAAGAAAAACAAGCGCGTGAACGCGCGAGTGAATTTGAAGCTGAGCGACGTAAATTAGATACTGAAAAAAACAGATTGCTTGAACGTATTGCTAAAATGACAGCAACTAAGGGAGGACTAACTATAGAGCAACGTGAGCAGTTAATTGCTCAGCGTGAAAAGAATGTCGCCGAACGCGAGCAAGCGGTGGCTAAACGTGAAGCAAGAGTTGCTGCTCGAGAGAATGCGGCAGCGCAGCGTCTTGATGAGATAAATAACACTATATCGCAACTGCATGAAATTGGCAGCACGGTAAAAAACGTCATGACCGAGGCGACAAATAGCAAAATAACGCGCGCAACAGCGGATAAAGCAAAAAGGCAATGCCGTATACGGATGTCTAAAAAAGGAATTCTGCTTGATGATTTGCCGCCAGCGATTAAGCAGCAATGGCAACAAGCAAATTTAGCCTTTGATGAAAAAGATTACAACTCTGCATATGATGCATTTAACAAAATCGATCATGTAGTTAGCAGTATTAGAATAAATAGTGATTTTGTAAAAGCCAAAATGAGCCGAATTAATCGCGATGACACAAAAATTAGTGAAGCAAAACAAAAGCAAATAAATTCATTGCTAGCTTCTGTTAGTGAGGCGATGACTGATGGTCGTTATGATCGTGCTAATCGTAAAATAAACCAGATTGTAGCCTTGCTTGAAACCCCATGAGTCTACTAAGCAGTCAATAACAAAAATCAAGTAAGAGGCTTAAGGTAACATGGCAGGTAACATGGCCAAAGATAGTGAAACAACGCGTCGTTGGGTTATCCGTATCATTGTTTATTTAATGCTGTTTGCTAGTGCCGGTGCAGTTTTTTTGCTCGACAATTGGATGTGGCAATCTGTACATGCGGGATTATGGCCGGTCTGGGTGCCATTAATACCTATGATTATGTTTACAATTTTTGTTGTGGTATATGTGATCGACCGCTGGTTACTAGTTACACGTCGTCGTTATCCTCAATTACGTGCGTTTTTTCAAGTTGGCATTGCAGTTTCATTTTTAGCATTTTTATGGCAACAACAAGCCAAAGAGTTGCGTAATGATCCAATGCAAGTAAACCAAGTAAATACAATTATGCAAATGATGTTAAACTACACTGATCCAAATATTCGTTCTGCGGCTTGTCATCTTGTTGGATATTTAGGTTTAAAGGAGTTGCGCGGTTTAGTTGAAAGATTAGCAGATGAAGATGTTGAGCCGGGTGTACGCAAGGTTTGTCAACAAACTGTAGTTAAACTGCACTAGTACAATGGCTTGGTTACCTAAGAAATTCTCTTTATTATATAAATATATCGGAATATTTTTATTGATTACAGTCATTATAGTGATCAGTTTTAAGTTTTTATCTATCCCACGTGAAAATCAATTACAAACCAACCTGCCGCTTTCGAGCATTGGTGCAGAATTGCTGCTGCTTGATGGTAGCAAAATTGTTCGTCGCGGACCGACAAAAATTGTGGTGCTACGTTTTTTACAACCCGTAGAATTGCGGCCGTTTCATTTTCGTCATGATGGTATTGATACAACACTCAATATTGAAGCCTGGGCAGAAAAACTTAATGCTCCGGTAGTATTTAATGCTGGCCAGTTTGATGAAAGTCTTGAATATATCGGTTGGCTTAAACGTGATGGCCGATATCTTTCAAATCGACGTAAAAGTACATGGAAAGGTTTGTTGGTTAGTGGTCCAATTGGTGATTTTTTCTGGGGACGCATTGTTGATCTGCATGTTGTTGATGGCAAAATTATTGATCACTATAAACATGCTATTCAATCAATGATGTTAATTGATGCCAAAAGTAAATTGCGTGTTCGTGATACTGATTTAAGTGCATGTCGGACGGTTATTATAGAAGATAAACAGGGAAGAATTTCAATCGTCATAACCGAAGGAGCCGTGACGCTTGGTGATCTGGCGCGTTGGTTGATAGCTTCGCCATTGGGGGTAGTACGGGCAATGAATTTTGACGGGGGTATTGAATCACAAATGGTGATTGATACTCCTGAACTTAAACTTGCGATATATGGGCAATACGGAACTGGTGCTACAGTTTGGAATCCTGGAAGTGGACGTATTCGTTATCCTATCCCAGCGGTAGTGGCTGTCCACCCAGTTGTTACGATGCAAAAAGAAGTCTGTGAATAAATAGAAAATCTTTGCACTAAACGGCTGCTGGCTGCAAATGTTTACGCAGAGCATGCATTGCTTGTGCATGTAATTGACAAACACGTGAGCGTGAGATGCCTAAAGTAATGCTGACGTCCCGATAACTTAATTCTTCAAAGTAACATAAGGATATAAGTTTTTTAAGACGTCGAGGCAACGCTGATACAGCAGAGGCGAGAATGTTATAGTCTTCACGCTCGATGAGATCGTTAATTGGGTCACTGTTTAATGCTACTGTTGTCTCAGTTACTTCAAGACTACTGAACTGTACGGACATTAGACGATCGTGAATTTGTGTTGCTCGCCGGGTAGATAAACCTAGACGTTTTGCTACAGCTGCAATATCACTCTCTTGACCTTCTCGTTCTAAACAATCACGAGTTTTTTGTATGGCAATAACCGCGGCACGTTGTCTGCGGGTTAAATAATCAGCAGCACGCAGATGATCCATAATGGCACCACGAATACGACGAGCTACTAAACGCTCTAATTCAATTGCAGGTTTATCGATATGTTGTCGCACTGCGGTCACTAAGCCAACTGAGCCAGCGGATATTAATTCATCAACTTCAATATGTGTTGGTAGCCGTCGTGCTATACGATAAGCTATATTATGTAGTAGCTGCGACATACGTTTGCATGCAGCAGTAATTCGTTCTTCACGACTACGAATACGTGCTACGCCTGGGTCGTGACCACCCGGGGTCGGCGCAACTACTTTGCTACTTGGGCGTAGTTCGCGATTTAATAGCTGTTCACGACGTGATAATTGACTAACTTTACCTGCTGATGCGTTGTTTAACATAATCGCACCCTCCACAAGTAAAGTATTCAGCAAATTTAGTGCCAAAATTATTTTGATTTTATTTATTATTGAATACCTATGAATGTTTATGAATGCTGTGGTAGTGCGGATGTATACATACCAAATATATTATAGTAATAATAATACAAAGGAAGGCGGCTATTTGCTCTAAGTTTGCCTAAGGGTCGTCCGCTTTTTTTAAATTATCAGAATTGCGCGAAAGCAGCTAAACCAACCCCATCGGTAGTAATTATAGGAGTGATCGCCGCTGTAGAAGTTGAATCATTGTTACGCGACAATATTGCCCATGCAACACCACCACCAATTAAAAGAGCCCCGGCGCCAATTAAGATATTAGCTCGAGTTGCATATTTTGGAGCATTTTCAGCGGCAACCTGACTACCAGGTTCATTCACATTATTGGCTACATCTGCTTCAGATTTTGCTTTAAGACCATAAAGAACACCTGTCACTGTGGCTACGGATCCAGCACCCCAGAAAATCCAAGGCGCCACTCCGATACCTTTTGATGATTTTGGTTGTTGGGTTACGGTTTGCACTGGCATAGGTTTTTTGGTGGTGTCAGCAGCTTTTGTTTTTCTTGATCTTTTTGCAGCAACTGCTGCAGGTTCGGCTTCTTCTATATCATTTACTTTAAGATTGTCGGTGGATGTAGTTTTTTCGTTCTCATCGGCAGTAGATTTTATAACAACCGCTTCACCTTCTTTTCCGGTGATTGCTATTGCTGCCTTTGATCCACGACCTAAAAGTTTTCGTGCCGATTTTTTAACGGTATTAATCAAAGCATCTACTTCACCCTTGACAGTTTCGTAGGCGCGGCCTTCGGTATTTGCTGAGCGAATATTAATTAGCTTTATATTTACGACATAGGTACTGCCAATCATGCCGATATGTGAGGCAATAATACGATCAACACCTAAAGCGCCGCCAATCTCAGCCAAACAAGCAGCTTCAGTGCAACCGAGCATATCTTTCTGACGTTCAAAACCAATCATTGATTGAATGTCACGACCGGCAATGACTTTATAAAGGCCAATGTCAGCAATTTCGACAGTCAGAACATCGGTTAAAGTTGGTAGCAATTCTGGTGGGACACCGGTACCTTGAATATCGAGAACAGCAATGGCACGGTTATCTAAAGCTACCGCAGTTGAGGAAATCGTCATTAGAAGCGAAATTAAAATCAACAATCGTGACATGTTGTTCTCCCATGGACAAGATACAAACAAGTACCGCCCATACCAGTGAACATGTTAATACTGTCTTAAGAACGCCACAAATGATTTTGGCGTTTAATTACATTAGATGGTATTGCTATCAAGTGCTACCTTTTCATACCCGTATAGGCGATTTTTTTGAGGCAGTCTTACGCGTACGCCCCGTTGAACTGCGCCGTACTGCTATTGCTTTTGTATATTTATTTACAGCAGTAGGTGCGTTTATAGTAGGAAGGATAACGCGCTCGGTGTTATTTCTTGAAATACCCGACTATCGCAACCAATTACCGTTAATTTACATACTTATTGCCGTTTCTGTAACAGTTATTATGTCAGTATATGCTCGAATAGAACGTAAACTTAAACGTGATCGTATCAATGCCCTAACTTTGGGCATTATGATCGTTATTACTTTAGTATTTCATTGCCTGCTTACGGTGCGTAATCATTTAACCTATTGGTTTTTTTATTTATGGGCTGAAATTTATGGTGCCTTTTTAATTGTGCAATTTTGGTCGTTGGCTAATGAGATATTTAATGCGCGACAAGCTAAGCGCTTATTTGCAATTATTGGGGGTGGCGGCGTTTTAGCTAATGTAGTTGTGGGGTTTGCTATATCAGGTAGCGTAAAACAAATTGGTACTGAAAACCTTACCTTAGTTATTATAGGGCTACTATTAATAAGTTTGGCAGCAGTTATTTTGCTAGGCCGTTCTGCAAAAAATGAATTGACTTTAGCGCATGGTAAACACTCAGAACATGCTATCTCGCAAGACGGTGCTATTAGAATTTGGCATAATCGACATGTGCGTTTAATCGCGATTGTGGTCGTTTTAACTTATGTAGTCTCAACATTTGTCGATTATCAATATCAGGTAATTATCGGTGATTATATTCCGCTTAAAGATGAACGTAGTGCATTTTTTGGGGCGTTTTTCGGAATAACCGGTATTGCTGCAGCAATAATTCAATTTACTTTAACTGCACATATTCTTGAGCGATTTGGCATTTTGTTTGCATTAGCGATGCTGCCAATTACGATGCTGACCGGTTCGGTTTCAATGCTATTTATATCATTGATCCCAGCCTTATGGTCGGTCTCTGCGGTTAAGGGTGGGGAAAATATTTTTCGCTATACGGTCAATGATTCGACAATGCAGTTATTATATCTACCATTACCTGTACAATTGCGTAGTCGAGCTAAAACATTAATTGATGGCATGCTCAGACCAATAGCAATAGGCAGTACCGGCATTATAATGGCAATATTGGTAGGGCAGTTTGAAAATCTTACTGGATTACAATTAGGCTTGGCGTTAACTCCGCGAGAATTAGGTTGGGTTGTATTATTAGGTTTAGGATTATGGCTGTTGTTCTTATTCCCATTACACCGCGAGTATCTATCTAGTTTATTGCATACTTTAAAACATCGTCGTCTTAATTTTAACGAAGCTCGTTTTACTGTTAATGATGATGCTACGATAAAAACATTATTGATCGCAATAAACGCCAACGATGATGAGCAAGTTATTCATGCTCTTGAACTTATTCGCTCATTATCACCACGAGTGCAGGCAAGTATACAAAAAGATCTATTAAAACTATTGCACCATAAAAATGATGCAGTTCGGGTAGCCACTCTTGAATTATTAGCAGAAACAGCAAATCATATTTATGAAATAAACTCATTACTACAAGATAAAAAGCCAGAAGTACGATGCGCCGCAATCAAAGCAACATGTGCCATTTTGCAGCAACAATCTTTAGATTTAGTCGAACCAATGCTTAACGATAGCGCTCTTAAAGTACGCGCTGCGGCGGTAGCAGGTCTGATTCGTTTTGGCGGACTTGATGGTGTGCTAGCTTGCGCGACGCATCTTAAAAGCATGTTTTCATCAACAATTGCCGGTGAGCGACAATATGCTGCATGGGTATTGGGTGAAGTTGGGGTGCAGAGTTTTTATCAACCACTGTTACCATTATTTGTTGATGATGACGAACAAGTGCGACGTGCGGCGATAATTGCTGCGGGTGTGTTACAGGCACCTAGATTAATAGCACCTTTAATTGCCCAATTGGCGAATCAACGACTTGCTAAAGCCGCTGCAACATCCTTGTATACTTATGGTGCCACGATAAGTGATGATTTAGCAAAGGTTATAAATGACGATGCTGCTGATATAGATATGCGGGTAAATGCTTGTCGGGTACTAGCTCGTAGCGGTGATAAGCGAGGTGTTGAGTTATTGATCCAACATTTAACTGATAAAGATGTTGCAATGCGCAGTGCTGCCATTGCTTCTTTGCGCTTGCTAAGAAATAATGATGCATCGTTAATTATCAAATCTACGAGTGTAAACAACGCTATTAGGTTTGAAGTGAAATATGCTTATACCCTTTTGGCAATCGTAGAAGATCTAGCTCTTGATGAGTCATCAATATTGCTACGCGATACTTTTGCTCATCGCATACGCACATCAAATACTCGATTATTTGGCTTATTATCACTAAAATATCGTGTAGATACCATAGATTTAGTAAGTCGAAACTATTTCAGTATGCAAGCAGCGACTCGTGCAAACGCTGTTGAAGTTCTCGATAATCTTTTATCTACTGAAGATAAATCATTAGCTATACCTTTGCTAGACGATGATGCTCCGCTAAAAAAACTAGCATATGCCGAAAACCTTTTTGCTATTGAACGCTGCGATCGTCATCAAAGATTATTGCAATTACTAAATAGCAATGACCAGTGGTTATGCATATGTGCGATGCATGCGATTTATGCTTGGAATATGCAACAGCAACAAGAGAAAGAAATGTTAGTAAAATTACTAAATAGCAGCTACGAGTTATGTCGTGAAACAGCTTTGGTTGCTCTTTTTAATATAGGAGCAGTAAAAGAACTTAAACAACATCTAGCTTTTATGTTGCAAGATACATCAATGATAGTTCAACGCTACGCCAACTATCTGCAACAGCAACTACAAGCTTAGCTATACCGCATAGCATCTACTGGGTGTTGTCGTGCGGCCTTTAACGCGGGATAAATGCTAGCTAAGTGAGCGATAACTAAAGTCGCAATTACTACTAGCATAATTTCAAGCGGCCAAACTCGCACTCGTAATGAGTCCACCATATAAACATCAGCAGCGATACCAATATCAATTTCGGCTAAAAGCGCACAAACTAATAAACCCAATACAACACCTAATATAGTTCCTAAGCCTCCAACTACCCAACCTTGAATAACGAAAATTTTTATAATGCTGGCATCACGTGCTCCCATAGATTTTAGCACCGCAATTTCATGAGCACGTTCAACAACTGCCATAAATAAAGTTGAAGCAATATTAAAAGCAGCAACAATAACAATAAAAGTTAAAACAAGAAACATAACTATTTTTTGTAAATTAAGCGCAGTAAAAATTCCGGCGTTAAGTTGACGCCAGTCTAATGTGCGGTAAGGGTAACGACCAACTGTATTTAAAGCGGTTTTAGCGTAGATATCGACACGCTCAGGGTCGGCTATTTTAAATTCAACGCCACTTACAGTACGTCCCATACCTAATAAATGTTGTCCGGCGTTTAATTCAACATAAGCTAGGCGACTATCGAATTCATGCATACCTGAACGAAAAATGCCAGCGATACGAAATTGCATACGTCTTGGAGCGCTTCTTTTTGAGGTAGCGATGCTAACTGGAGTGGTTAGCAATAAAGAAGCGCCAATGGGTTTGCCAATTTTATGGTACAGTGCGGCACCAAGAATAATTGCAGGAACTCCATTTTTTGGGGTTAATAAAGTAGCTAGTTGTCCGCTTCGTTCATTTTTAGGAAAGTAAGAGCACTTTTTTGAATCTAGAGGACGGCATAGATTTTGTTCAATGCCGGTTACATTACCAGCTGTTTGTGGATTTACACCTTTAATTAATACTCCCAAACCCCGATTACCATCTCCAAGCAAAGCTTCATTAAATACAAAAGGTGAAGCTGCAATTACTCCATCAATTTTATTTATTTGTTGGGTAAGGCGTTCATACTCAGTGAAATCAAGACCATATTTTTGCAAAACAAAGTGCGCGTTAGTTGATAATATTTTTTCGCGAATATCTTCTTGATAGCCACTCATTACCGCAGTAACTGTGACTAAAGCGCCAACACCTAAAGCAATACCAATAAGGGCGACAAGTGCGGTTAGTGAAATTGTCCCGCGGCCTGTTTTTGTTAAGTGGCGGCGAGAGATAAACCATTCAATGGTGAAACGGGGGTCAATATGATTATCTTCGCCAAAAAATAAAAATGCTAATGAGCCACCAAATACCGCTAGGATAAGCCCAGCAGTTGCTATGAGAATTAAGATGCGAGTCCACATAGGGCCAAAATATTTTTCCCCAAGGGGAGGTTGCGAGGCAAGATCCCACATTGAGTTAAGATCACTACCACCAAACCCCAAAATGATGTGCCAACCTTTAGTAAGATGAATATAAAAAAAAGCGAAGGTTAACAGTAAGGCGATATAACTTTCGAAACCACCGACTCGTTTACCGACACGGCCAGCGATAAAACCTGCGACGGTAATTACAATTAACACCAATGGCCATAATACTTGCGTACGCCTTTCACCGAAGGCAAGCGGATCAGCATATAAGAAAGCGGCGACTGTGGCAATGCCGACCATCATAGTTACTATCGACGCTAAACATGCGCGCCAGTGAAATTGTTTTTTTACTATAGCTAAAACTGGCCCAAGTATTGGCTGCAAAATGATCCAAGTAAAAGCTTTAAGTTGCTGAAAAAGCCAGCGCATCAATGAAAGACGTTGCGGTCGTGCGGCATTAAATTCTTGATGATTTTGGATCATGTTGTTCATATGCTGCTTCTATGCGCAATACGTCATTAACAAGTCAACTATATTATTGTTATTTAAGGGGTGCCCCTAACGAGATAGAAATTTATTAAGACAAAAAGTAGACTTAAATGAAATACTAACAATAAGACGATTTAAAACTCATTGTTCAGGTATGCTAAGGTAGTACTGCATTTTTTAAAAAAGAGTGTTGCTACTTTACAGACATTTTTTAAAAGAAGCGCTACAATGTTTAATAGGGACACAGGCTATCGTGCTTTCTTAAGGGCCACGGCGCGTATAGCAAACCTTGAGCATCGGAGGCGTGAAAAGCCATGCGTAGGTACTTGCTTTGTATTTTTGTTGCGTCATCAATTGGTTGTAGTGGTCAACTTTTAATACAAGAACCTGAAGAAGCAAATTGTTCGCAAGGTTGTCCAGGCGATACTGTTTGCCACTTAGGCTTTTGCGTTCCTAAGAGTAGTTTGTGTGGTCCGCAAAACCTCGTTGGTAGTTGCAACTACGGATATAAATGCATAAGTGGTGTTTGTTATGCAGAAAGCAATCTGCCTGCGATATGTGGCCCGAATAATCCTAATGGCCTTTGTGACCCCGATTTTGCCTGCGTTAATGGTGCATGTACGCCTATTCCCACGACCTGCAGTGTAGAAGAGCCAACTAAATGTCCGTGTTCCCCAGATAATCCCCAAGGTTTATGTCAGGGTGGTTTGAGCTGTGTATTAGGATATTGTTTTGACAGCAGCTTAATTTGTTCGCCCACTCAGCTTAAAGGTTTTTGTCTTGATCCCTTGCAAACATGTGTTGAAGGTTCATGTGTAAATCAGGGCTTCACTTGCGATATCAATCATCCTGATGGTTCTTGCCCAAGTTGGCAAGTATGTATTCAGGGTCAATGCGGCGGACCAATTCCTGATGCTAATGCTTGTTCGTTAACAGCACCTCAAGGTATTTGCCCTGCTAATGAAGTATGCGTTGGCGGTACCTGCGTATCAATTTCTGATAATCGATGTACGCCTGATTTCCCGACCGGTTTGTGTGGCCAAGGTGCGGCTTGTCTAAACGGCCTTTGCCAGCTAGTTACTCCCGATAACGAATGCTCACCAACTAGAACTGATGGTTTATGCAGTGGTGGTGGTTTTTGTATTAGCGGTGATTGTGTGCTGCTTAATTGTGAAGCCGGCGGTTATTTATGTCCTGATGGTAAGTATTGTATTGCCGCTACTAAGACATGTGTAGAACCTGATTGTGCGCCTTCGCATCCGACTGGCTTATGCACAGCCCCATTGGTTTGTGATCAAGGTTATTGTTTAACTCCAAGTTGTGAACATGATCCAGGACATGGCACCTGTTTTCCACCGACTTTAATTTGTAATAGTGAAGGTAATTGTGTCGAAGCGCCATGTACCCCTCAATATCCCAACGGTGTTTATTGTGAGACGCCTGGCGATATTTGTGTAAACCATGCTTGTGTTAACGGGCCATGCTCAGAAATCAACACTGACGGCACCTGCGATACGCAAACAACTATGTGCGTTCCTATCTATGGCTGTACTGTTAAAGTTGATAATGTTTGTTGTGATGAAGATAATGCGGCATTTACCGGTTGTACCATAGGTGTTTGTTCACCACCACAATGTGGTGATCATAAGTATGGTGCTTGTCCTTCAGCTAACGAATACTGTGATAATAACACCTGTACCCCCGCAGAATGCAGTGTTTGGTTTAGAAGTGGCGTTTGTACAGATCCAAACGAGACATGTTATTTTGGCGTATGCTCAAAGACCGGTTGTCGAGAAGCTGGTCAAACCATACCTGGCGACCCAAATAGTTATGATCAAGCCCTTGCTAACGCCTATTGTGCTCCGGGGGTATGCGATACAATTTCGGGTATTTGTTCAACAGTTGGCGTTAACTGCTCACCAACAACCTATACTGGTAGCTGTCCTAATGCTAATGAAATATGTTGTACACCAGTTTTAGTTGATGCAATTGCATGTACTTTAGGTGTTTGCATTGATACAGGTTTAGTACCTTGCTTGCCAGAATACCCAGGTGGTCACTGCCCCAATCCTGAAATATGCGTTCTTGGTGATTGCAAAATGCCACCATGCAGTCCTACGATTACCAATGGTGCATGTCCAACAAATCAAGTTTGTTGCGATGCCACTCTAGCTACTACACGTAGTTATGCGCCGGCTGTTGATTATATTGGTTCATGTGTTCCTACTGACTGTTCTTACCCAGATCCAGATAATACCAACGGCTGGTGCGCCAGCGGTTCAGTGTGCTGCAATAAGAGCTTACATGATTTAGGTGAGGCAATATCTGGTGTCGGCAATGGTTGTGCTTTAGGTAGTTGTGTTTCTAAAAACTGTTCGCCGCAATACCCCTATGGTACTAATTGTGGTTCTAGTGCCAGTTGTATCAATGGTGCTTGTGTAGATTTATGTTCAACTAGCGCACGTGATGGTTGGTGCCCAACGGGGTTCGCCTGCGTTGATGGTGGTTGTGCAGTTGCTTGTGCTGGTGATGCTGATTGCGATGGTATTTCAGACACTGATGAAGGTGGTCTTGATCCAGGTCGTCATACCGATAGTGATGGCTCTATAGATGCGCGTGATCGCGACAGTGATGGTGATTCTATATTTGATCAACTCGAGGGTGTTGCTTGTTACATAGATACTGACTGCGATGATGATTATATCAGCGATGAAGTCGAATATGGGCAATGGGCCATTGCTATTGATACTGATGGTGATCTTACTACTGATATGCTCGATACTGACAGTGATAATGATGGTATTCTCGATCGCTGCGAAGGTTTTGTGCTTGCTAGTTATTGCGATGATACGGCTGCGCATGACGCTTCAACATTATTAACTGATGTGCAGGCGGGTCCTTCATGTAATCCTGCAATATTGCAAGCATGCGATTATGATAACGATGGTACCCCGGACTTTCGAGATGACGATAGCGATAATGATGGTATTATTGATAATATAGAAGCACGCAGTAAGCCAACAGATGCATCTACTGTAAATAACCAAGGTGTCGATCATGATATCGATGGTACCCCTGACTATCGTGATATAGATAGCGATGCTGATGGCGTCAATGATGTTGATGAAGATGTTAATTATGACGGTTTTGTTAACTGCCAAGTAGATGGTACAGGCGCACCAATTGTTGATTCACGCTTGACCCCTGTTTGTTCTACCGGCGACTACGATTATAATCCAGGTTGTGAAGCCGATGACCTAACGCCTGCTTGTACTAGCTACTCGATAGCTACTTGCCCTGGTATACGTGGTTGCATTGTTAGCGGTGGTATTTGTGTTGCTTTAGGGCAAAAGTGCTTATTAGCTGAAAGTTCACGCGTTCATGCTGATACCGATGGTGATGGTATTAATGATGGCAGTGATGGCGTATATTTAGTTTGTTCAGAAGAAAACTTAAAACCGATTAACATATTTTATTCACGAACGGCTGATTATGCTTTAGCGCTTGAACAAGAATTTACCTCAACACAAACGATTATTCGATCGAGTACACAAGTTGGTTTAGCCTTTGATGATACTAATTCAGCTCATGGTTCGTATGCTGTGAGTGGTTTTGTGCTTAATCGCATACCTGGTGCTGATGCTCTTGCTGCTTATGACGATAATGCAGCTCGCAATCTTATCGTTAAAGCAGTGGCGCAAAGTGAGACTGATCGTACAAGTATGCAATCAGCAACTGAAATTTCAGCGGTTGAACTAGTAATCAATCGCACCTTTTCAACCTTTGATGGTTATGGTGCTGTTGTTTCACGTTATAACGTTACAACTTCTTCGACAGTAGGTGTGGCTAACTTACGTAATACTATAGTAAATGCATTAGATGGTGGTGATCGTGGGCTAACAGTACCAGTTGGTCCTACAACTAATAATTTTACGGTAATTATCGAAACGGTATATCGTTGTGATCCAAATACTACTGGAACAGAAGCATGCACACCAGGAGTAGTAATGGTGGTCGGTGCGGTAGTGCCGACATCCACTTCGACGCCAGCCGACTATGGCTATGATTATCGTGGCACCGCCTATTCACAAATACCACTGTTTTATATTGAAAATATAACAAGCGGTAGTGCCTTGGCTCAATTTGGTGATGACACCGCAGCTTTGTGTCAGTCACTAGTACAAAAAAATGGCAAGTTAGATTTTATTTGGGTGGTTGATAATTCTGGTTCGATGGCAGAAGAAATTGATCAAGTACAACAATCAGCTACGTTATTTTTTGCACTATTTAACAATACCGAGGCTGATTACCGTATTGGCCAAGTTACCACCGCTGAAAGCGATGACCGATGGCATCCACCTGTATACTGGGAACCTAGATCCGCCTTTAATGATGCATCGAACGATGAATCGAAGCGCATAAAAGGTATGCTTATCGGTGATTTCACAGGTGCAATTGCGGGCATTGTTGATACAGGTTTAACCGATAGAACCGTTGGTTATGACTGCTTAGAGGGTTGTTTCAATGGTCAACCATGCTGTCCGGCTTGTCCGGGTATTGGTTCTACTAATGATCCGGCTTGTTACTTTGCCTCTCGCTTACCCGATGATAACGGAAGTGGACGTGAGTTTGGTCTGTTAATGGCACAATGGGCTGCTTATCGCGCTGGAGCGCAAGATTTATGTACTGCATTTACTACTAGCGAAACATGTTTGGCACAAGAAGGATGTACATGGGTTGTTGATAATGGGGTAGTTACTAATCGCTGTATGCCTGATTATTGTAATATTTCTGATAATACTGCAGAGCAATGTAATGGTAACGATTCCAATCAATATCCCTATGGTTTAGATGGGTCAGAAAATGAACTCGAACCTACTGGCTGCGAATGGCATCCAGATGCTAGTACATGCTGGCCCAGCATTGGTATACCATGTACCTCTTATACTTCTGAAGGTGCTTGTGATGGCCAGTCACCACGTTGTTCTTGGAATGGAACAGCTTGCGTACCTGATTTAGATTTTGGCGTTACGCTTTGCAGTTCAGATGATGAAGCAATTTGTGAAGCTCAAGGTGGTGGTTGGTGTGAATGGGATACTGATTTATGGGGCTCGGGTCAAGCTGGCTGTCGGCCACCATTAAAGCGCGCTATCAGACCAGATGCAGATAAGTTTATCGTGACCCTGTCTGATGAAGAAGAGTGCTACCTTAAGGATATAGATTATAACGGTGATTGCGAAGAATACAAACAAGGTAGCCTCTCTATGACTAGTTCAATTCGTCTAGCGCGCCAAAAAGCTTATAGAGATTATTTATTATCACGTGGCTTTATGTCCTTTGGCATCGTTGGTGACAAGACTGCAGGGTGTTCTACTGCAGAACCTTGCAACGGTGTTACTACAGTGGCTGAATCTACCGGTGGTGGTTGGGGTAGTATCTGCGCCACTAATTTATATCCAACCATTGAAGCTATAGTGATAACTTCAATACACAAAGCCTCACCTTATGTGCTTGAAGGCTTTATTAATAATCATGCAGTGCAACCAATTGCCGCTACTATTAAAGTGACAACTGAGGTATGTAACGAAGCTAGTGAATACCCACTATGCGGTAGTGGTACACATATGATTACTGATGTGCCACGCTCGCGTACTGATGGTTTTGATTATGATGCTGCTACTAATACTTTAGTGTTGTATGGTAATGCACGACCAAAACAAAATGCTGATATCGTAGTTTCATATCGCTACTGGATAGATAATGAACAACCTGCAGCGGGTGATCCAGATTGTCCATGCCCTGAAACTGACGGACCAGATTGTTTGTGCCTATCAGGTCAAGAGTGCGGTATTAGTGGCACTATTGTTGGTGGTTTAACTGATAATTGTGCAACTTTAACTACAGAAGAAAGCTGCGGTAGCGTTCCTGGTTGTGCATGGGCTGATTTTGGCTCAGGTTTAGGCTTATGCATGGCTAATGGTCTTTGTGAGCGACGTGATTGTCAATATGTTGAATGTCCACTCGGACAAGTATGTGACCCTGAATATGGTGTGTGTGTTTGTGATATAACCTGTAGTGGCGTTGTTTGCGGCGAAGGTGATAGGTGCGATAACAATTCGTGGTATAACAATTGCCATAACATTGCACCAGATACTACTTGCGAAGGTATTACCGATTGTAGTTGGCGTTATGATGTAAATGATTGCTACTCAGATACATGCGGTCAATGTGTTTGTGATACTGGTGGTTGCCCTGAAGGCACCCCAACACCAACAGATTGTGAAGGCGGTTGCCCAGCAGGTCAGTATCGCAACAGTGACCCAACTTCACCTGATTGCGGCAAGTGTTTCTGTGATACAAGTTGTAGGATAAGCACTGGTATTCCTGAGCCTGATCCTCCATGCCCAACTGGGCAAACTTGCGATGCAAATCCAAGCTCATTTACCTGCGGTTTTTGCACCCCACCACAATGTGGTGAATGTCCACCATTCACCATTTGTAACTATCTAACTGGTGAGTGTATTTGCGATACAACTTGCGGCGGTGGCTGTGGTACCGGTGAATATTGTGATGACGATGACATTACACCTTCACCAACTTGCGGTCAGTGTCTATGCGACACTACCTGTGGTGGTTCGTGTCCTGATGGGCGTATTTGTGATGATGATGACACAACACCTTCGCCAACTTGCGGCCAGTGTTTATGCGATACCACTTGTGGTTATGACCCACCTGACTCGTGTCCTGCGCCATCCACCTGTGATGATGATCCTGTGTCATTTACCTGTGGCTTATGCATTTCAGCCGCTGATTGTGGTGGTTGTCCGCCATGTTCCGAATGTAATCCGTTAACGCTACAATGCTATAATGTCTGTGGTGAGTAAGGTGAACTAGTAACATTTATTAAAAAACCGTTAAAAAAGGGCATAAAAGCTCTTGACGTCAGTGTTGCTATTGTGACAGGAAGGTCTTTGCTACCATGCTTTTTCGTCATGGTGGCCTTCCTTTAAAATATGGTTTTTTTACAGGGTGAACACTCGCGGTAATTTTAAGTCGCGCGCGCCGTCAAAGGGCGCGACACCACAGTGTTCATTTTTCTTCGAACCCCAATAGGCTTTCATTTTGGCCTTGCGGAAACTTTCAAACCCCCCGTGTACCCTAGACGGCTGGGAGACGGGACCCAAAGGCAGCCCACATGCTGGCTAAAGATGGCATTATTAATCTCAATGAATTAAAAAAGAAAAAACCACACGAACTCGCGCGCTATGCTGCTGATCTCAATATTGAAGGCGCTGCGGGTATGCGCAAGCAAGATCTTATCTTTGCTTTGTTGCAAGCTCATACCAATAATTCAGGTGCTGTTTTCTCCGAGGGCGTGCTTGAGTGCCTGCCCGATGGTTTTGGTTTTTTGCGTGCTCCTGATTATAATTATTTACCTGGTCCAGATGATATCTATGTATCACCATCACAAATTCGCCGTCTTAATTTACGCACTGGTGATACGGTTGCTGGGCAAATTCGACCGCCAAAAGATTCTGAGCGTTATTATGCAATGCTCAAAATTGAAAAGGTTAATTTTGAAGCCCCTGAAAAGGCGCGTGAAAAGATCCTTTTTGACAATCTCACGCCGCTTTATCCCAATCGCAAATTCAACCTTGAATATGACCCGTCAAATCATTCAACACGTATAATTGATTTGCTGGTGCCCATTGGCATGGGTCAGCGTGCGTTGATTGTTTCGCCTCCGCGTGCTGGCAAAACGGTAATGCTGCAAGCAATGGCTAATGCCATTACCACCAATCATCCTGATGTATGGCTTATCGTGTTGCTTATTGATGAGCGTCCCGAAGAAGTCACCGATATGCAGCGTTCAGTTAAGGGTGAAGTTATTTCGTCTACATTCGATGAACCGGCACAGCGTCACGTTCAAGTTGCTGAAATGGTTATTGAAAAAGCCAAACGGTTAGTTGAGCATGGACGTGATGTGGTTATTTTGCTCGATTCGATTACGCGTTTAGCTCGTGCCTATAATACTGTGGTGCCGCCATCAGGTAAGATCCTATCTGGCGGTGTTGATTCAAACGCTTTGCATAAACCCAAACGATTTTTTGGTGCTGCTCGTAATGTTGAAGAAGGTGGTTCATTAACTATTATCGGTACGGCGTTAGTTGATACTGGTAGCCGTATGGATGAAGTTATCTTCGAAGAGTTCAAAGGCACGGGCAATTGCGAATTGCATCTTGATCGCAAGCTCATGGAAAAACGTATTTTCCCCACCATGGATATAAATCGTTCGGCAACTCGAAAAGAAGAGTTATTGCTTGAATCAGAGATCCTTAATCGTGTGTGGATTTTACGCCAATTGCTACATCCACTTAATGTTATTGACTCAATGGAATTCTTGATTTCAAAGATAAAAGGCACCAAAACAAATCGAGAATTTCTTGATTCAATGTCAACTTAATAAAAGCTATAATACTATCTATAATTGTGGTATTTTTTCAAGTGAAACAAATCGCACCAAGTTGCACACAAATTGTAAACTTTGTGTTAAACTAGGGGAGTGTCCAAAAATGTTGGACCGAGAGATTCACGAAAGACGCGTAAACGAGGGACACGAGCGCAGCAAAATTAAGCTGAGGCTTGCTTACTGGCAAGTCGCAAGCTTTAATTTTGTGAGTACGTGGTCCGTAAGTAGCGGATTTCGTGAAGATCGACGGGAGACATTTATGGACACCCCCAAAGTAACTGCAACTTGATGCACTCTCTTGCAACAAAGGATAGCGGCCACTTAAGTAATGTCGTACGAAGAGCCTAATCTCGACCCTGCGAGTTTACTCGACGGGCTCGATTTCGAGATACCTGCGGCGACGCCAAATCAGCAGGTAGCTAGCGCCGAAGTACCACTTTTTTTTGGCCCATATCAGCTAATTCAACAAGTTGGTGAAGGTGGGGTGGCACGGGTATTACGAGCGCGCCATATACATCCAAGCTATGCTGACACCACATTTGCGGTAAAAATAATGCATCGGCAATTGTCTAAAGACCCACAAGTTGTCGATCTCTTTCGTCATGAAGCTTATGTGTTATCCCTGATAAAACATCCTAATATTGTGCAGACCTTTGAAGCCGGTTCATTAGAAGACGAGCTATTTATTGCAATGGAATATATAGAAGGTCGCGATCTCGAAAATATGCTAGAAAGAAGTCGTCATACTCGTTCGTTGCTGCCATTAGCTGTAAGTATGCATATCATTGGTGAAGTGCTTAAAGCTTTAATATATGCTCATGAATTAGCAGACCCTGATGGTAAACAGTTAAATTTAATTCATCGTGATGTTACACCTGCCAATGTATTTTTATCATTTAGTGGCCATGTAAAGCTTGGTGATTTTGGTGTCGCTTCAATCGCAGCAGGCTTACATGAAAAAGAACGCGAGTTAGTAGGCAAACCTGGCTATTTTGCACCAGAACAAGCCAGTGGTAATGCAATAGATCAGCGTGCTGATATTTTTTCGCTCGGTGTAGTTATGTATGAAATGCTTACAGCTACGCGATTATTTTCAGGTAACACTACTGAAGAGATTATGAAGGCAAATAGAAAAGCCAAAATACCGCGACCACGTAGCCTTAATCCAAATTTACCACCTCAATTAGAGGAGGTTTTACTAACCGCATTAGCGCGTAAACCTGAAGACCGTTATAGTAATGCCCGTGAAATGGCTCAAGCATTAAATGGATTTGTACCACCACCAACCGGGATGTCGCTTGCAGTTGCAGCTATGATGCGTAAGCTTTTTTTATCAGAACATATACAAGAGCTGCAATTACGCGAAGGCTTATCCGGTAGTACAATAGCAAATGGTGCCGCAAAAACCATTGCTATTTGTACTGGTGATGAAAGAGCGCAAGCAGCTTTTTCTGAATTATTGCTTTCGCGAGGGTTTCATCCGGTTGTCTGCTCAACCCATGAAAAGCTTGTAGAAGTTTTGGCACGACCGATAAATTTTTCATTAATTTTAGTTGATGTTTGCAACCGTAATTTTAATCCAGTAAATATTGTTAATATATTATCACATTATAAATGTACTGCCCCGGTTATAGCAGTAAGCGATGCGCTTTGTGCACAATGGGTACACAATGCCGATGTTATAGGCGCTGTTGATCTTATATATAAACCATTTAACATTGAAAGAGTTCTTTCAGCCATTCGTGCTGCAATTGTAGGTGCTTCAACCATAGCTAATCGCCAAAAGGCAACAAGTACCGATACTCAGGGTTTGTTGCCACATATTCTTGTAGTTTCAAAGACACCGCAGTTTGCTGTGCAGTTAGCAAAAGAAATAACCCATTTAGGGTTTGAAGTAGACGTATCACCATCAGCGGCAGAAGCACTTGAGCGCACAAATTACGCGAGTTATCGTGGAGTTATTTATGATGCTTTTCCTGCAGAACCATCTGATCGTAATTTTATAAAAGATTTTCGTTCTTGTCCTGCGATGGGTATGATACCTATGATAATTTTGGCACAAACTGAAGCGCGTCAGATTTTTGCTGGTATTAACAATGAACGCGCTATTTTATGTCGGCGTGATGAAACATCGATTGTTTTGGCTAACCATATGCGTAACCTATTGCTTGATAATCGATTAGGTAGAGTATTTTTACGTTATGCAGTATCAATACCGGTAGAATTACGATCTGGCGGTCGTAACTTCAATTGTATGTCGGTTGATATTTCACGTGGTGGCATAAAACTCTATTCGCATCACATTTCTCCTGTAGGTACACAAGTAGGTGTTGCTTTTTCTTTGCCATCACTAAATAAACGTATAGAAGTTCGTGGTAAAGTGATGCGTGTTGAAATTCAAAATGATAGCAACGATCGCAATGCTCGTATTGGTATTGAATTCGGACATTTTGCCGGCCGTAGTGAGGCTATATTGATTAGCTTTTTAATTTCGCTTGTAGAACAAAGTAACTTAGCAAAACTAACAACAACTTTAGATGTATCAATTTAACCTAACTTATAAATTTATTAATGCTCATGAATAAATTATTTTGTTTATTGAAGCCATGTATATGTGTTTTTGCATTAGCAATCGTTTCGGTATTATTAGTTGCTGCAAAGACATCCATATCGACACCTATAAAAGAAATAACCCCTTTTGATTTAACTTATGGTGTTTATTTAAATAGCAGTAAAGTTGGCTGGATGCGCTCAGCAATGATGTTAAATAAAGATAAGTCTATTAAGATTATTCTTGAATTGCATGCGGCCGTTGGAGGAATGGGCCAGGTATCGACAATTGATATTTCAGAAAATCGCAAGTATGCAGGCCCCAAAATGATGCTGCAAGAATTATCATTTATTCAAAAAGCAGCAACCGGCCAGGTAATAGTAACTGGCAAACGTTCAAACAAAGAATTGTTATTAACCGTACAAGCTGGTGACGCCCAAACGCAACAACACCACGAAGTTTTAGAGACAGTGTATGACGCACTAGCGGCAAATAAGTTAGCGCGTACCGGCAAGGTTGGTGATAGTGTTATTTCACAACATTTTGATCCCTCATTGCAACGCAACATAACTATTCAACAGCATGTAAAAGCAATCGAGAATCGGATGTTTGCCGGGGTTGTTACTCGCACTTTACGTATTGATGCAACTTATAATGATCTTGGTATCAATGAGACCAGTTGGTTTGATGAAACCGGCAAGATACTCGAAACTAAAGTGGGTGGCTTTTTTATCGCAAGATTAGAACCACCAGATGTCGCTAAAAAGCTTGATTATCAGCAAGACTTGCTAGTAGCCGCTGTAGTTAAAACTCCACGTGCAATAAATAATCCAGAAACTCTTGAGCATTTAACCGTAGCCTTTTCAGGTTTTGGTAAGATGGATCCACCATCGTCACCACGACAAAAGGTTGATCGGCAAGGTGATTTAGTAGTGCTGAGCTTAACTCGTGATCCTGTACTGCCAAAAATATCATTGGCTGATATGAAAATACCCAATGAGATTAAAAGCGAAATTGTCGCGACGCCATTTATTCAAAGTCAGGCGTCAGCTATTCGCAAAGCCGCAATAGCAGCAAAAGGCAATGCTAATTTGCTACCTGAGGTAGTCGAGGGTTTAACTCATTATGTGTATAATCATATCAAGGCTGAATATGTACCGGCATATTCTAATGCCCTTGAGGCACTTAATAGCGGTCGAGGGGATTGTACTGAATATAGTGTACTATTTGTAGGTTTAGCGCGAGCTTTAGGCATCCCAGCCCGAGTTGCGGTTGGTATTGCTTATTGGCCACCCGGCGATGGTTTTGGTTGGCATGCTTGGGCTGAAGTCTTTGCAGATGGTCGTTGGTATACGGTTGATCCAACCTGGAACCAACCGATTGCTGACGCCACCCATGTAAAGCTTGCTGGTGGCGGGCCAGCCGAACAAGCACGCATCGTTATGCTGTTAGGTAATCTTAAGGTAGTAGCATTAGCCGATTAAAATGGCTCAATACACCGACACATTTGGTATTTATGTGCATATACCATATTGTCGGCGCGTTTGTTCTTACTGCGATTTTAATGTTTATCTATATAAGCGCGCCAAGTGGTCTGAATTCATTAGGGCGGTAGTTTCTGAGTTAAGTACTCGTGGTCTCGCATTTAACGGCCTAAAGGCACAATCAATATATTTTGGTGGTGGCACACCATCACTGGCCCCAGCCAAATTTTACGCAAGCATTATGGAAGAGATTAAGCGTCAATATATAATTGTTGATGATGCAGAAATTACCGTTGAGGTTGATCCTGCGACTTTAACACTTGCAGGTTATCAACAACTAAAACAATTTGGAGTAAATCGCATAAGTTTGGGCTGGCAATCATCACATGATGCTTTTTTAAAAAAGCTGGGGCGTGGTCATACAGCGGTCGACAGTGAACAAGCATATCATTGGGCTCGGCAAACCGGGTTTAATAATATTTCTTTAGATTTATTATTCGCTATTCCTGATGAAACCATGCAGCACCTTGAATGTGATCTTGCAAATATTGCACGCTTAGCGCCAGATCATGTATCGCTTTATGCGCTTACTTATCATGAGGGTACTGATTTATATCGGCGACGCCAAGCAGGACGAATAAAACCAGTAAGCGAAAGTTTTGAAGCCGAAATGATGTTATATATTGAAGATAGATTAGCAAAGCTTGGTTATGAACATTATGAGGTGTCTAATTATGCTCGGGCGCAAAAGCGCTCAAAGCATAATCAACTTTATTGGCATGGCGGCCAGTATTTAGGGGTAGGTCCTGGGGCACATAGTTTTAAGCGTGAAGCTTGGCATCAAGGCTGGCGATGGGAGACAAGGCGAGAGCCTACTGAATATATTGAAGCTTGGTTATCAAGAAAGGGTGCAACCTTTGCAGGTATACCAAAATCAAATGACTACAGCATTAGCTTTGTAGAATCTTTAGATACGCAAGCATTAATGAATGAGCGATTGTTACTGAGTATGCGCCTCAGTGATGGCATTGATATAAGTGAATTAGCTAATGATGTTGAGATAACGCAAATTGAACAAGCAGCAATCAAAGCCCAAGCAATAGGTTGGCTAAAGCGCGATGATACACGTTTGTTACCAACTAGTTTAGGATTGATGAATGCTGATGCATTGGCACTGATGTTAATGTAGTTTTTCCGCATTGGCGTACACCAAGAATGGCCAGACATGGGAAAAAGGTCAGATATTCTTCAAATATTTT
Organism: Deltaproteobacteria bacterium; assembly: GCA_016931625.1. NCBI lineage: Bacteria > Pseudomonadati > Myxococcota > Myxococcia > Deltaproteobacteria bacterium. Next base: position 29,091 of record JAFGEK010000215.1, read on the forward strand.
TAAATAGAATCGATTGGTATATTGTATTTTAAAACTTATACTTTGAAATTGCTATGCAAAAATATTAGCAGAGTTCCCAAATTTAAAAAATCGTTTTGAGGAGGTCATCTTTGGGCTCGGGGATATTTCTGTAAAAAGTAGTGGCAATGCAACAGACGAGACTATAAAAACTTATATCGAAGAGCAAAATCATGATACAGACGAAGAGTTTAAAGTAGAAACTTAAGCCTGCTTAAGCTGGGATCTTTAAGCCGTGCTTTGCACGGAACAGGACTTATAGTCCGCATTGCTTTTAAGCCCACCGCCTAAAGGCTTGTCTCTTGATCACATTTCATTCAGACTCCTTGCAAGGCACCAACCTTCGACGAGAATTTCAAGTTTGGTCCATCCACGCCATAGCG
>JAFGEK010000216.1 GCA_016931625.1 Deltaproteobacteria bacterium
ATCATGGAATTGCTGGCTATTAACTTACAATTATTCAGAATGTGGCATCAACAAGAGCGTGAGAAGAAACAAAAAATTCTTGCAACAACCAAAAAAGTCATAAAAAAAACAAGCCAAAAGAAAAGCTAAACTTAAAGAGAAAAAACAAAACTTAAAAAATAAGGCTATTAAAGAATCAAAAAAATATTGCTTAAGCGATCAACTTAATAACCCCTCCCAATGCTTTATTTAACGCCTCACGAGCCCGATGTAATCTTGTCCATACTGTTTTAACTTCAACCCCAAGAATCTTAGCTATTTCTTCACCGCATAAATTTTCACCAACATACAAAGCGATTACTTCGCGATGCTGCGGTTTTAATGATGATAAAGCCTGTGCAATATGTTGACGTTCTGCTATGACATTGTCTGGGTTTGTCGCATAGTTCTGTGTATCATTATTTTACTTTTTATTTTGAGAATAACGTTGCCAAAGCAACCAGCGCCGCAAGCGCCATTTATTACGAAACCGACGCGCTTTATTTAGCGTAATACCCAATAGCCATGGACGTAAACGATCACCGCCAGAATATCGCGCTGCAGTTTGATAAAGCGTTAGAAATACTTCTTGACATAAATCTTCAGCATCTGCTTGTGAGTGCGTTGGATCTAAACGCAGAAGCAAATCACACACTACTGTTTTATGGCGCCGGTATAAGCGTCCTAGGCTAGTATAATCTCCTTTTGCTAATGCCGTCATCAAATCACCATCTGATGGCTCTTGTTCTGCAACCACTTTTGCATCACCTTAATCTTGCCGTAAATACGTATAATCCTTCCCACATATTGCATTGCAACATTAGTTTATTATTTAGTATCTATTTAAAACGCCATTGTACACCGCAGCCGGTTTGCTAACTTAAATATGGCACCCTATTTATTGATACTTTGCTATGTGTATCAATTACCTCATCTATATTTGGTGTAAATAAAGCACGTATATTAAGTAGCAAAGAAATTTGTTCATTTAATTGCCAAATATTTTGCAGTTGGGGACCACCGCCAATTAACCACTGTTTTGCTTTATACTGTTGACCTGCGGCTAAATATTGCCATTGGTTAAATTGCCCATAACTATGTAAACCTGCACCAAATGTAATTTTATTAAAAAAGTATTGATATAAAATACTTAGCCCAAGACTGCCCCCAAAGCAGATGCTGAAAGCAAGCTATTATTATTTGTTATGATTTTTTGTAATTGCATTTCTGCTAATATCGATAATGATCAAGTAACTATCACTTGGACTACATCGAATAATGGAACAAAATATCGTATATATCGTGATCATACTCAGCTTACAGAAACCACAAATGGGTCTTACACTGACACTTTAGAACAACCTGGAGTTTATGGCTATTCATTAAGATCTATCGACACAAAAGGATGTCTTAGTACGAAACCATCTACTTATCCTTCGGTTTATTTTCCGTACCCACACAGTTCTGCCACAAATACTATTCGGCAATTTGGCGTAGTTTGGTATTTACAAAAGGCCGTTACCTTTGGCCAAAACTTTGGACGTTTTGCTAATGGTGATTTTTGGGTATTAGCAACCAAAGCTAATCCGATAACTATTACATGCATTGAACAAGATAGATTACAAGTCGGCCGTAATAATAAAATACTTTATAGCGATAAATATAGTTGGAGTGAAGAAAACTATTGGCAATCGCTGGCAACGGATAAAACGAATAATTCTTCACTTGCTGGTCCTTATGGCTATATCGATGGTGGTTATAAACCTGGCAATAACTATCAATCATGTTGTGTTTCTCTCCCCTGAAAATATGAAACACTGGTATTTCATCTCGTTCCTGAAATGAACAGTGTTTGGTCAAGTATATCGCTATTACGTTATGCTGATCGTTGGACACGATACGGCACTTATACACAGCCAGATCCCTGCGCCCCTGCCCCCGATTTAACCTCCGAACAATGGCAAGAGCGTGACAAATAAAGATGATGATAATAATACTAACAATAAGGCAAACTCAGAACAAAATAATACAAATAACACGAACAACACAAATAACACCCAAGTCCCAGAATGCACTGGGCACTGGAGCATTAAAATTGCGTGGGATCCCGTAACCACCTTTGTTGATGGTTCTTCATTAGATTCACTTAGTGGATACCGAGTATTTTATGCCAAGCAATCATTTAAACGCACCGACGACACCTATCTTTCGGTAGCGGCCGCCGACGGTTTAGATGATGTGCAAATACAAGATGTATTACCAAAGCAAACAGAAACTAAGATTATAGTTGACCCCGAAGTTACCTATTATTTTCGCGTTATCGCTATTGGCAATGATGGTGGCTTATCTGATTTTAATGTTGATGATAATGGCGACGATTATGAGGTTTTTGGCAAAGCAATATGCCGTAGTTAATTTAATCTAACAATTATTTTTTTAAGGGTAAACATGATCACAATCAAGATGATGTCATTTCTTGTTTGGGTTACCTTCATATTGTTGCACCATAATTATGCTAGCGCTGCTAATTCTAACATAACAGCTACGTTACCTAATGGTGTCAATATTACTTTTTCACGCATTAGCACTGGCAGTTTTATGATGGGTTCAACTGATCCGATCGAATCGCAGTGGGACAAATCAAATGGCTCTGATGTTGTTAATAATATTACTCTCAACAAAAATGTATTTGATAACGCCGCCGGTGGCAGCATTATGGTTACCAATTGTGCCAATTTTACTTTCACCAACAACATTGTCTCACGTTCTGGCGGCACTACATTAACTGTATCTAGCTTATTAAAAGGCAAAGGTTCAACCTGGGATTATAATATTTATTTGCCCGATTTTTCATATCCATCACATGACAATGGTCAAGGCTTTCAAGATACCCATAGCTATTTCGGCACTAATCCACGCTTAAAAGATATTGACCATCCAGTCGGTGGTGATGGGATACCTTGGATTGATGATGATGGTCTACGGCTTATGGGTAACTCACCGGTAAATGCCGCAAATAATACCGAAGGTATTAATTTTTTTTGGGTTAAAAAAGTTGCATCTGGTCGCTTCAACTAAACCGTAGCACCGTGATTGGTAAACGAGGAGGTGCTATCTATATTGAGTGTAAATAGCTCATTGCTCTCAATTGCTACAACATCGGCACATTGCGCTTGAGCATCGCTAGTCATATCTAAAAAAGAAATGCGATTATGGCGTAACCAAGCAGCAAGGCTATCATCACCTTTAACTGCTAATAAAGTCGGAGAAATATGCGAAATAGTAGCGCAAGTATTAATGATCTCTGGCATTAAAATTTTATAACACCGAAATTATAAAGATTTTTTTACATTACTTAATTTAGCAATTGGTACCTTTGGCTATGGATAGTACATCCCCATGCTATCAATATTTCCACCATTATATCCACCCCAAACTATGAGCTCAGCACCAGTCCATACCGCTATGTGGTAAATACGTGCTACCGGTACATTGGTAGTACTCATGGCTGTCCACTCATTATTTGTTGGATTATAGCGACCGCCGATGTTAATAAAACCACTACTACTGCTACTTCCGCCCCAGACCAACATCTGCATGCCGGTCCATACCGCTCTATGGTAAGCGCGGGGTTCTGGGGCACCAGTAATGTTCATATCTGTCCACTGGTCCATTGTTGGATCATAGATACCACCAGTATCTAAATATTTATTACCATCGCCATATCCACCCCAAACTATCATCTTATCGCCGGTCCACACTACTGAATGGTAATAGCGGGCTTCGGGTGCACCAGTAGTGTTTATAGGTGTCCACTGGTCCATTGATGGATCATAGATACCACCGGTATTCAAAAAATCGCTACTACTGCTATATCCACCCCAAACTAACAGCTTATCACCGGTCCACACCGCCACATGCTGATCACGGGCTTCTGGGGCACCAGTAATGTTCATATCTGTCCACTGGTTGTTTGTTACATCGTAGATACCACCAGTATTTAAATAACTGCTACCACTATATCCGCCCCAAATTAACATCGTGTCGCCGCACCACACCGCGGTGTGATGATAACGGGCGGCTGGGGCACCTGAAGTACTTATCGGTGTCCACTCGTTGTTTGTTGGGTTGTAGATACCGCCAGTGTTTAGATAATTGCTACCGTTATTTCCGCCCCAAACCAACATTTGCGTGCCGGTCCACACCGCTGTATGACTATAACGGGCTGTTGGGACACCAGCAGTGCTCATCGGAGTCCACATGTTAGTTGCTAGGTCATAACGACCACCACTATTTAAAGTGTTGCTAGTACCATATCCGCCCCAGACCAGCAGCTCAGCACCGGTCCACACTGCTGTAGGAAGACGGCGAGCTTCAGGGGGATCGGCTGTTGTCATTGATGTCCATTTGTCAGTTGTTGGGTTGTATTGACCGCCGGTAGCAATATCTTTGCTAATGATATCTCCACCCCAGACCAACATTTCATTGCCAGTCCATATTGCTGAATGCTCACCCCGGGCTTCGGGGGCAACATCTGTACTTATAGCTGTCCACTGGTCTTCTATAGGGTCATAGCGACCGCCGGTATTAAAAAACTTGCTACCGTTATATCCCCCCCAAACTAATAGTTCTGTGTTGGTCCATACTGCTGAGTGAATACGGCGAGCTTGTGGAGCATTGGTTGTACTTATAGCTGTCCACTTATCTTCTATAGGTTTATAGCGACCGCCAGTATTTATGACGCTACCAGTACGGCTAACATCTCCACCCCAGACTAACATTTCATTACCAGTCCACACCGCTGTGTGATAACGGCGAGCTTGAGGAGCATCGGTTATATTCAAAGCTTTCCAAGTGTCAGTTTGGGGATCGTATCGACCCCCAGTGTTTAAAAGATTGCTGTTGAGGTCATTTCCTCCCCAGACTATCAGCTCAGTACCAGTCCACACGGCTGTGTGGTTATTACGGGCTATTGGAGCATCTGTTGTACTTATAGCTGTCCACTTATCTTCTTTAGGGTCATAACGACCGCCAGTGTTTAAAAGATTGCTGTTGAGGTCATTTCCTCCCCAGACTATCAGCTCAGTGCCAGTCCATACAGCTGTGTGCTGATACCGGGCTTCTGGGGCAAAGTTAGTATTCATGGGGGTCCAGACATCAGTTTTGGGGTTGTATTGACCACCGGTATTAAAAACACCACTAAAATTATATCCACCCCAAACTATCAGCTTAGTGCCAGTCCATACAGCTGCGTGCTGATATCGGGCTTCTGGGGCGCTAGCAGTGCTTATAGTAGTCCAAGTGCCGCTTGCTTGGTTGTAACGCCAGCCGCTGTTTTGAGGGTTGCTGCCGATATATCCACCCCAGACTATCAGCTCAGTACCAGTCCACGCTGTCGTATGATATTTACGTCCTTCTGGAAATTTAGAAGGCTTCCATAAATCAGGGCCGCTTATGGTTACCGTCAACACATTGCTACTTTCTCCTGTAGCTGTCATTAAAACCACCACCTGTCGCCCACTTGCAGATTCGTCTGGCACTAAAATTCGTACGCTTGTATTACTCCAATCTATTATTTCTGCATTGATACCACCAATATTAACGCTACCAGCAGTTGCGCCTAAACCGTTACCCGATAATAATAGTTCTTCATTATTACCAATCCATAATGGTTCGACATAATTTATCCATGGCTTAATTTCGTAATTTGCTGGGGTGCTGGATTGGTTGCGACTTGTTGTTACTATTATATCTTGAACGCCACTAATATTGTCTTTAGGAACAATGACGGTTATTAACTTATCAGTCCACATTATAACTGTAGCTGGCCGTCCACCAATATTTACTTCACCCGGCGTCTTACAAAAGTGCTCACCGCTGACCACTAATGGTAATCCGGTAGTGCCGCTTTGCGGAAATAAACTGGTTACCTGTGGTTGTTGCTCAATTAATACTGTTATCGGCGCACTAGTCAATTGCCCGTCGCTTGCAGTATATATGAAGCTCCCTGTACATTCAAACGATTCGTCGGCGACAAATTGAAATTGCCCGGTAGCAGTGTTTAATAGGGTTACCTCGCCACCTATTGGGGTGTCTACGAGATTATATACGATTAGATCACCATCAATATCATTAGCGCTTAAGTTACCGCCTATAGTACCATTAGCTTCAAGGACAAAAGATAAATTATTTGCTGTCGGTGGATCGTTTGTTGCTTTCACATTTATAATAACTTTTTGTGGTTGCGATACTAAAGACATGTTGTCAGAGGCAGTAAACGTGAGTTCATCAAGACCATTGTAATCAGACTGCGGTATATATTTCACCTTCAGTGGGGCTGATCCTGATTGAGGTTTAAGCGTACCGTGAGTCGGGGCCTTAGTGATGCTAATTAATAGTGACTCCTCTTCATCTTCATTATCTGTTGCGGTCAATACGAATTCTACGCTGCCGTCTTCGTTTACTTCGATAATTCCAGGATTAGTAGCAGAAGGAGTAGTACATCCCGTATCGCCAATACATTCACCTTGAGCAGTACAGCGGTCATTGAGAGTACATACATCACCATCGCTGCATTCACTACCAGGTGCTTGCAGTGGATAATGACAGGCTCCGCCCCAACATTCGGCACCGTTAGTGGTTTTGCATACACTAGGGTTTATACAATCAGTATCGCTAGCGCACTGATTAGCGCCGGCTTGGCAGTATCCATCAATACACGCTTCTGATTTAAGCGCACAGTTCTTATCAACAATACAGTTCTGTCGACATTTTCCATTAACGCACGAAAAGCCATCCGAGCATGGAGGATTTTCATTACAGCGTGAGTCGTCATTGTGATTAGTGCAACCCGCTATAATTATGGCTAGACAAAAAACATAATACTTCATACCTATCTCACTTTCACCACAGTAAAATATGTAAAATCTCAATATTACGGATAAAGCGTATATCCTTCTTTCACCAGTTGATTACAACATACCCCTTAATAACATAGTCTGGTTCGATTTTGATCAGTCACTTTAAGGTGTAACAATCCCAATCCCGGGTAATACACCACCTAGTCTACCAAAATGAAAAACAATATCGCCATCATCGTTTTTTACCGGTTGACCCAAATTTTTTCTTACTAGACAAATACTATAGGCACCCAATTTCACAATCTCAACTAGTAGCAATAAAACGCTTAGCCGCAGCAAGTGCTTTGTAATATTTAAAATATTTTTAGATACAAATCACATTTACCTAGATGTAAAAATAACACTATCTTAATGCATGATCTCTTACGCAAATAATCGGATGCGTCTATTATCAAACGATTGACTCTCCACTTTGAGGAGGCTGCAAAGTAGCCACAAATTTAAGATGCATTCGATGATAACTGGAGGTCGCGGTGTATAGCATTGGTGAATTCTCAAGGATAACTGGCATTTCAATTAAGGCTTTACGCTTTTATCACGAAAAACAAATATTAATTCCAGCGGTTATCGATGAACAAACTAATTATCGATATTATAATAGTAAAGATATAAATTCGAGCACGTGCTTTAACCTATCTTAAAGAACTTCAATTATCACTAGATACTATTGCCGAGATTTTAAAAGATGATGTAACTGAGACCGATTTGCTAATCTATCTTGAAAAACATCGTCATACCATAAGTAAACAACTCGCTTCTCTAAAACAAATATCAAATACCAATGATGAAATCATCAAACGTGAAAAGGAGGCACAGACCACGCTGCAAAACAGCACATTCGATATCGTCGAAAAAGAAATCCCAACTATGCTCATACTAAGTTTAGGAAAACGACATGACTGGAGAGATGCTTTAAAAAGCATTACTGTACCAACTCTAATACTTCAAGGTGATGCTGATTTACAAACATTAGATCAAACACGTGCGTTCGCTTCATTATTCTCGCATTCTCGCTTTATGGTAGTGCCTGGGGCAGGTCATTTTCCTTTCAATGAGCGACCAATTCAGTTTGCACAATTATTAAGAAATTTCTTATTAGAGACAATTTCTACCAATAATTAAAAGTTACCAAGTTAGTATCCATTTCCAAAACTGCGGGTTGCTTTCATCAAGAGTAACATAACCATTTTTAACCCCACATATTTTTGATAATCCTGCAACGTATTCTCGCAAAACTTGACGCATTTTTATAGGAAGACCGGGGAAATCAATTACACTGAATATCACACTATTTTTTTGCTCGCCACTATATGCTTTTGCCTCACCGGTATCATGATAAGTACGCCAAAGCCTAGAAGCCTGAGTTAAGACGTACGAGATGGTGGCGAATCGAATTAATACCTTATATGTAGTAGAAAGGTTAGCAGAAGCCATGCCATATCCAACTTGATAAAGTACGTTTGTAGCATCTGCATAAATTATATTACCAGCAGCTTCATAAATACGAACTGCGGTATCCTCAGCAACCCAACTCATTGGCATCAAGTTGCGATATAATTGATAATCTTCAGCAGAAAGATTGTTAGACATATTTTGATCTGCATCCCTGCCAAAACTATTAATAACCATACGCAACCAATAGATACCAATTCCCTTGGTATTTGCTTGTTGATGAGCCTCTGGCATAGGTCATTCTCCCAGTCATTCTAATTCTATCATTAAATATTTTTAACCACATGTTATTCTACCTAGATAAGGCGACATTCATAATCGATTTTTACGAATTTTTTAATAAATCTTATTAACCAACTTTTTTTGAGATTGAGCTTTACGATAAACAATTAGCTCTCAAGACTAATACGCGCGATTGGCTGAATATTCATATCAGGTGATAATTCTTGATAAGAGAGCACAGCTAAATGTGGGAATTCAAGTTCAACTAGTTTACGAAAATAGCGGCGTATTTCCATAGTGGTTAAAATAACCGGATTTTGAGCCGTTGGTGGTAAATTACCTACTTCATTGCGTACTGCTGTTAATATTTCTTGGGTAATTTCAGGTTCGAGTGCCAGGTATGAACCACTTTGAGTATGTTGAATAGAACTACGCACCGCTTCTTCTACCTGTGGGTCAAGCAAATAAACAACTAAGGTATTACCGCCACGGGTGTATTTATGCGAAATGTATCGTTTTAAGGCATTGCGTACATATTCCGTAAGCATGACCGTATCGTTTTCGACTTGCCCCCATTCAGCTAAGGCTTGCAAAATCGAACGCAAGTCACGAATTGATATTTCTTCTTCAACCAAGCGACGCATAATATCAGTTAGCTGAAAAGGCGAAACTGCTTTAGGTACTACTTCTTTAACCAATGCCGGAAAAGCTTGCTCGAGTTGTTCAAGCATATTCTGTACTTCTTGAATGCCAACAAATTCGGCGGCATTTTTGCGTAAAACTGAAGATAAATGTAGCACCATATAACCTGCGGCATCCCAGGTAGTTAGGCCAGCTTGTTCGGCAATCGCTGCATAGTTTGCTGAAATCCACGCACACTCAGACCCATTAGCAGGATTGATAGCCTCTTCACCTTTTATATTCAATAGCGTTAGGCGATCAACCGTATCGTTTACCAACACTTTATCTAATGAAACATTACCAGATATAAGCGGTATTTCGTTAATCATAATGATGTAGGCACCGTCTGGTAGATCAGTTTCATTGCCGCGCACACGAATACCTGGGAATTTGACACCAAGTTCATAAAACAAGCCGTCGCGCATCATTGGCACCATTTCACCTAAAAACTTATTACCGCCACCGGTATCTTCAACCAACGGTATCAAATTACTCGAAACCTCTAAGGCGATAGGAGTAACAACCGGTAGCATTTGCTGTGATTGGCCTTCTTGCTTCTTAGCTGCCTCAATTTGTTTGGCCTTGGTTTCTTCACCCATTGCTTGCACTTCGTTAGAAGGGCCCTCGCCATCAGCACTAGCTGTTTTTTGACGCATTAAGCTATAAGCAACAATCGCAACACCACCACCAATGAAAAAGAAGGGAACAGTAGGCAAACCAGGCACTAGACCAATGCCAACCAACAAACCAGCGGCCACTGCAAATGCTTTTGGTTGTGCCAAAATCTGGGTCGAAATATCTTTGCCAAGATTACTGTCTGACTCTTCGCTAGCCACACGAGTAACGATTAAACCAGCGGTCATTGATGATAATAACGCCGGAATTTGCGAAACTAAACCGTCACCAATGGTAAGAATAGTAAATCTTTGCGCACTTTCGGCTGCGGTAAAACCCATCATGGTAATGCCAATAATTATACCGGCGATAATATTAATGGCAGCAATAATAAGCCCCGCAATAGTATCACCTTTTACGAATTTCATCGCGCCGTCCATTGAACCAAACAATTGCGATTCACGCTGCAGTTCAGTCCGGCGTCTTCGAGCTTCATCAATATCAAAAGCACCAGCACGTAAATCAGCATCAATCGACATTTGTTTGCCGGGCATGGCGTCGAGAGTGAAACGAGCAGCAACTTCAGCGACACGCTCAGAGCCTTTAGCAATAACTAAAAACTGAATAATTGTTAGAACCAGAAAGATAACTGCGCCAACGACAATATTACCGCGAACAACGAATTTACCAAATGATTCAATAACTCTACCGGCATCACCATTAAGTAAAATCAAACGCGTTGAAGAAACGTTAAGTGCCAAACGAAATAACGTCGTAATAAGAATAATAGTAGGATACGATGATAATTTTAGAGCACTCGGAATATAAATTGAGATCATTAGCATTGAAACAGCGATAGTGATGCTAACGACCAGTAACAGATCCATAATAAAGGTGGGCAAAGGCACCACCATCATACCGACGACCCCAACCACCAAACCAGCGAGAATTATGTCGGAATATCGCTTAGATAGGTCTTTAAAGTCGCCGCGTAGTACAATATCTAAGAACTTGTTCATGAGTGTGGAAGATTTTGTCTTGGTGAACCCTTTTAAGTCAAGGCTAAGTCAAGATTGAGTCAAGACTTAGGTACTTTTATTAATCAATGCCACATAAAATACTTGTTACACAAGCACTTGATTGCTTTACTATCGAATGCTACCAAACAAATACAGATCTATAACCACTTGATTTTTATTTGGCGGTGAGGCGAAGTGAAATTTCATGAAAGTTAGATATGCTGCCGGTACTCATCCTGGGATGAAACGGTCACACAATGAGGATAATTATTTCCTGCTCGCCGAGGAAAATCTCTATATTGTGGCTGATGGCATGGGTGGGCACGCCTCTGGTGAAGTTGCCTCGCAAATAGCGGTTGAAACTGTCGCAAATTTTTATATCGATACTGCCCGCGATCGCGAAATTACCTGGCCATTCAAAGAGGATCGCACCCTGGTATATGATGAAAATCGCCTTATTACCGGGGTAAAACTAGCTAATCGCCGGGTTTATGAAACCGCGCAGTCTGATCCTCGCTATCGAGGTATGGGTACAACGATTGTTACTTTTGTTGTTGGACAAAATTCTGCTTTTATTGGGCATGTCGGTGATTCTCGTGCGTACCTTATTCGTGCTGATAACGAAATCAAGCAAGTTACTGAAGATCATTCTTTGTTAAACGACTATCTTAAGGTACACAAGCTAACCCCTGAAGAAATTGAGCATTTTCCACATAAAAACGTAATTGTTAGAGCTCTCGGTATGAAAGAAACAGTAACTGTTGATATTCATCGCCTTGAACCGCAAGCTGGCGATGTTTATGTACTGTGTTCTGATGGGCTTTCTGGATTAGTTGACTCAGCAAGCATTTCAGCAACGATAAATGAAAATCGCGATGATCTTGAAAAAGCTTGTCAGTCATTAATTGCCAAAGCGAATGCAGCAGGTGGTGTCGATAATATTACCGTCGTTGTAGTAGATTTTTCTAATTAGGGGATGCTCCCTCTCCTAAGCCCTAAGCTCTAAGCCCTAAGCAGCAAAAGAAAAATTTAAGCCACCAACGCTCAGGGCTGCACGAATTTTATTCAATACATTACCTTCGATTTGCCGAACTCTTTCGCGTGATATGCGAAAATGTCGACCAATTTGCTGTAATGTTTGAGGATCATCACAAAGCAGACGATGCCTAATGATAAAGCGTTCTTTCTCATTTAAATGACGCATTTCTTTGTATATTTTGTTGCGTACAAATTGACGCTCTTGCACACTACTAAACTCTTCTTCTGGCGATGGCGAGTTATCACTTAGAACCTCTAAATGCGACGTCTGGTTATTAGTTGGCATTGTCGAGTCTAATGAAAAATCCCGCGAACCTAAACGAGCCTCCATATTTATGACTTCACTTTCATTAACCCCTAAACGTTCAGCTAATTCAGCAGTGGAGACAGTATTTCCATTAATCGTTTCATGATCAGCCCGCTCGCGCTCTGAACGTAATTTAAAAAACAATTTACGTTGGGTTTGGGTAGTACCAAGTTTAACCAAAGACCACGAATGCATTATATAATTTTGTATATATGCCCTAATCCACCACACCGCATAAGAAATAACGCGATAACCCTTGTTGGGATCGAATTTACTTACCGCTATCATTAAACCGATGTTTCCCTCTTGAATTAAATCAAGCAGACGATGATTGTACCCACGATACTCATGTGCAATTTTTACAACAAAACGCAGATTTGATACAATTATTTGTTGCGCCGCATCAAAATCACCATTTTGTTGATATTTTTTCGCCAGTTCGATTTCTTGTTCACGAGTTAACAAAGGATATCTATTAATTTCAGAGACATAACGATCAAGATTATAATCGGATAAGATTTTTTTTGCTGTCTTAGCCATTTTTATGTCCGCCTTTTGTGTTTAAACTTCCACCTTTGCTTATGTATTAAGGCTTCACCAATGCTTCAGTATTCCTCTTTGATATCGAAGAAGTATTAGCCTTAATAAAGTTCTTGAAAATTAAGATGCTACAAAAACAAAAAGGATTCGTTAAATCGACATAGGCTGATTTAGGGTGCTAACTGAGGATTTAGGGGGGTGTACCTATTTTGGATAAATAACTTCAAGTAAAGTTAAGCCATGAGCAGGCGCGGTAATACCAGCGAATTCCCTTTTTCTTTTCGCAAGAGCCGCGCTGATGTCACTTGCACTACGCTTGCCCATACCTACTTCGATTAAGGTGCCAGCAAGAATTCGGCACATATGACGACAGAAGGCATTTGCATGAAAAGTGATTTTCACCAAAGCGCCTATTGGTGGACGCATTTCTTGGTCAATAGTAATGCTATTCATATAGCGCCAAGCATGTTCGGCATCACACTGGCTGCTACGAAATGCCTCAAAATCTTGCTCGCCAAGTAACAAAGTCGCGCCTTGTTTCATGACCGCAATATCTAATCGTCTACGAATAAACCAAGCGTATTTATCTGTTAGAGCTGATCGTTGCTTAGCATTATATACTTGATAACAATAACGTTTACTTTCTGAATCAAGGCGTGAATGAAAGTTATCTGGCACCTGTTTTGAGCAATGAATTGAAATATCAAATGGCAACACAGTATTTAACGCTGCGGCAAAACGTTCTGCAGGAATATTACTTTGAGTATAAAAGTTTGCTACCTGCCCAGTCGCATGTACTCCAGCATCTGTACGCCCAGCGACACATAAATTTACTTTTTCTTTAGTAATCGTAGCAATAGCATTAGTAATTTCTGCTTGAATGCTAGGCCCATTCTTTTGCATCTGCCAACCATGATAACGGCTACCATCATATTCAATAAGTAGTTTTATATTACGCTGTTGTATTAATTCGTCAGACATTTAATTAAGATCAAGGGCTAAACCCACTTGCAAATGCGTTGCTGATAGATCTAGTTTTTTTTCGTTGCCAAAACCATCAGCAAAGAGACGTCTGGCTTCAAAAAAGATATACGAAGCTACAACACCGGTAGAACTGCGAGCGTGTTTTGCGGCACTAGGCTCAATCCAATCAAGATTTAACATTAATCCTAAAGCCGCTTGTGCTCCTAAGGTTCCACCATATCCTTGCTTGCCATGATAATAAGATACGTGGCCACCTGTAGTGTTGCGCCATAGAAAATAATCTATTCCGCCTTTAGTATAAGGCATTAACGGTAGTGCAAATTCACGCATCAGAAGATCAAATTTGTAATTAACCCCAACAGATAATGGATAAATCGATAACTCTGTTTGATCAGTACCCTCTACAGATCGTCGAGCAAGAATGTCCTCAGGTTGACACGCAACAACTACAGTTTGAGTGGCATCGTTTGGATCGGTAGCATTACAAATACGCGTGGGTGCGCTTACCTTCCAATATCCGAATTGCCCGTAAAGCCCAAGCAAACCAAAAGTATCAAGAATATACCAATTTGCCGTAAACGTAGTCATCAAGGGCCGATGCTTGAATAATGAACTGTTGCTTTTTGCAGCATATATTCGTCGATAATATGCTTTATTTTTACCCATCTCTGGTTGATATGGACCGGTGGCTATAGAAAAGCCCCAAATTGGCTTTTCATTGGTCGCAGCATTTGCCGAACTAGTAATAAGCCAACTTACACAACACATGATATAAACGCATAACCGCAACCATGAGCCAAATATTATAATCCGTCGACATATGATAAAATGTTTTTTTATTTTATTCATCGACGCACTCCACGGCGGCAATAGACAAAACATAAAAACAAAGCGAACAATAAAGTACCCAGTATCGGGCTTAATCTGCTTGTTGCATTGCAACCTGTACTAAGAGGGCCGGGATAACACTCGATAAAATCGCATTGTTCTATTGGAGTACCAACAAAACTCGCCCATACCTCACTTTTATTAGCAAAAGAATCTACAAGATAAACACAACCTTCGTATAATTGACCATTTTTACCATCAATTTCGATTTGATTTCCTGAAGTAGCATCAGCATTAGTAGTAATGGCACTATCATCCCATAATGAACAATCGTCTTCTGAAGCGTCAGCAATTGAAACTAACGGACGCATTCTCACTTTCCATTTTTCGCCAACTTCACGAGTACCGCTAGCTATTGCTGTCACTCGCAAACGACTATCAAGCGCGGTAACTGTTGCATTAGTAACATCGTTTGGTGGTTTTGTATAAACATAGATACGTAGGTACGCACTAGGATCACTAGAAGTAACCACATCTAAGTCAGTTGCAGTGCAACCAATGCAAGTTGCATTTAGATTAATGCCAAAACACAAACGGTACACGACGCGCTTAAAAGAATCTGAGCATGCATCAGCAACAACATTAGTGTTATCGGCTAACTCTCCGGTGGCGTTCATAAAATCGCCAACCGTGAGAATTAGGTTTTCATCGTAATCATCGGGGAAGGTTAACTCGCTATAATCAAGCACCGAACCAATTACCGTTAATGGATTACTTAATAATAAAGTTCTTGATGTGCTTGAACCATCATACGTACAGCTTTCAACTACAGTCGAAGTAGATGAAGAAGACTCTTTTTGCACCCAAACATAAAGCTTAGTGTCACTTGTTGCAGTGGATGTATCCCATGATAATCTGGCAGCTATTTCACGCGTGAGACCAGTTTCATCACCACATTGTGCCCGATTAAGTGGCTTACAACCCGAACCCGAAAAACAGTCGATACGGCCAAGACCTGACGGGGGGGCTAACGGTTCAATAAATTCGATCTTTATACCATTGCTCCCAGTAAATTCTTCATTTTGTGCAGCAGCAACCGTGATTAATCCGAAAAAAGCAATAAAGGGCAGCAAAGAAAGCGCTCGCATAGCGGCAACGTATGGCTTGAACAAAGGCTAAGGTCAATAGAGTGGGCTTTTAATTAGTCAAATAACCAACCTAAAAAAAGGTTGTCATTTTAAACAAAGTAAGAAATCTTATGTAGTGATAAGTTTGCATGGTAAACGTTTTATAATATTCTTCTAGGTGACTATGACCTTGGCAAATTTACAACTAAAACAGATCTCTAAGCTAATAGCACTCCTTACACTCTTAGGTGCCTTCGCCACAGCTTCTTGCAGCGCTCGTCTTACCGCTCAAGCTCCTGTGCCAAATGCATCAGTGAAAACTCCTGTGCCAAATAGCACCCCCCAACGCTTCAACAACCATACTTCTGCGTTCTTTCACCGTAGCCGGATTAGACGAGCACGATGATGATGACCAAGAAGATATAAATAAATTACGACAATGGGTTTGTGATTTTATTGTTAGTAAAGGCACACCAATAACTCTTAGCGAGCCTAAAGTTGTGCCTGAAAATGACCAATCGATTATCATGCTTGATATAAATTTATCTTTAGAACGCCATACCCACCGTACTTGGATTTTAGATCTTATAACCTACGGTATTTTGGCGCCATGGTGGGGTGAAATTAAGGGACGCATTGATGTTGACGTAGTACAACCAGACCATCAAAGTGAAACTTTTTCAAAAACTACCACTAAAAACTTCTGCGCGGTTTGGTTGGGCCCCTATCGACGAGCTTACGTTGAAAATGCCTATGCGCAAACTTATAGTGATCTCTTTAACGCAACGGCAGATTTTGCAAACCAAGAATATATTCGTCGAAATACTGCCCCTAACGCCGACTCACCAGCTAGCTTTGATAATGCACCGCCAAAAGAGCCGCTAACAAACAAGGATGATAGTTTTCACCTAATTTATGAACGCCAAGAAAAAACCAGCAACATAACGCAACTTGTCTTGCACGCTTTAGGTGGTGTTCAAGCAAGCGTTTTTTATGGAAAAGCTAAAGTATCATCTACTGTAAAAGACGAAAACGGTAATAATGTCGAAGTTGCTGCTGGCAAAGCTTCTCAAAAAGGATGGGGTATTTCTATATTCGGGCCTCCAAGTACCACCGGATTTTATGTTGCCCCAGCATTGGGCTTTATATCACAAGAAATCGAATTAGCTGATTTTCGTCGTACTTTACCTGAAGCTAAAGTTGAGCGAGGCATTGAAATTGCTGCGGTCTGTAGTAACCCCGCAACAGGTGCCACCCTAGATTGTAGTGCGCCAAATGTATATCGACTGCTTTTAAAAAGTGGTTATGGTGGTCTACGCTTTGGATATGATTTAGTTACCGGCAACTCAACCACGGTTTTTGTCGCCTCAGCCAATATTGGCATTAATATTCTTGAATATCGCAGCGTTAACGCAAAAATTGCACGTTATAACGCAACTCACCAAGGTTTTGACTTGCTTAATAGTGGTGCAGCAGGTCTTAGTTTGGGGTTTGAGTTTCCGCGCTTACATACCGCGCTAACTTTAGCTGGTGATTATGAATTTTATCGTTCTTTCACTTTTGATCGACCGCTACAGTTTGAAGGTGAAGTTATCTACAATGAAATTAAAGCAAAATATGAGCGACCATTGCGTGAAGTATCTGCTGCCAGTTTAACCGCAATGACTATGCGGTTATCGTTGGCTATAACCTTTTAATATAGGGATACAGCTATGTACTTTGGCAGATACCCTTTATTTATTGCAGTGATTAGTATCTTAGTCTTAGCTATTACCGGCAGTACTGGTTGTGCAGCTGGCCCAGATAAACAACCACCAGTAGAAACAACGCTAACTATCTGGAATCGCACTCAAACTGAAATCGAAGAGTTACGTATTCACAACAAAAAAAGTTATAGTGATGCAGAAAATCTACTAGCCCAACCGTTAGCGGTTGAAGCAACTGTTGAGGTCGATTTTATTGAAGGTCAATTTGTTACAGTGTTTCGCCGACGTGTTGAAAATGATGATCCCACTGCTTTTACTACCGAGCATGGTCTTGATGAAGTAAAAGGCGATGGTTATACTTTAATTATATTTGATCAATCTTTCCGGCTTATGCAGCCATAAATCTAACTTTTTTTGCCAATTTCTTAACTAGCTTCAACTTTTTTTATATGTTGTCCTCTCCATGATAAACTTAGGGTGTGTCCCCAATTATAAGTGTGTAAAAAGCTTGATTCTTGTAATTACATTTTTTTAAGGGAGAAAATATATTTTGACTCGCGATTATACTTATCAACCACATCGTCAGCAAGGACGTCATCGCGTAAAGCTGAGCCTACGCACTTTGATACTCATCTTGTTGCTTGCTATCAATTTGGCGGTATTTATTTACCACGGCGATCCCCGCAGCCTAATGCCAACACAGCCAAAACTTGTACCCCAAACCAGCATTATTACTGCGCCTTTAGTTTTTAAGCCCATTATAAAACAACCAGATATAGCAAAACCGGCACCCATACCTGAAATTATTACTACTACCGTTAACTTAGGTGTCGGCCAAACTGTTGCTCAAACCCTCGGTAAAGTAGGGATTGCGACACCCGACATTTCAGCAGCCATTACTAGTTTGCAGCCTTTAGTTAATTTTCGTCGTCTCAAACCTGGTGACCAACTTAAAGCGTGTTTAAATCAACAAGGCCAATTATTGTCTTTGGATGTTTGTCGCAGTCCTACTGATCAAATTCGTACTGAAAAGAAAAATGATACTTGGCAAGCTTCTCGTCTTGATATTCCAGTTACTAAAGTTCGCACTCTAATACGTGGGCAAATACAAACCTCCCTTTGGGAGGCTATTGGCGAAAGTGGTGAAGATCCTAGCCTGGCGATTGAATTAGCTGAAATATTTGCTTGGGATATCGATTTTTACTCTGACCTTCAACCAGGTGACAGCTTTGCGGTGCTAGTTGATAAAAACTTCGTTGAAGATAAAGCGATTGGCTTTGATGCAATAATTGCCGCGTACTTTATTACCAATGGCTCTAAACATGAAGCCTTTTTATTCAAAAACCCAAATGATCCTTCTGCAACTGCATCCTATTATGATAGTGATGGTAAATCATTGCGCAAACAGCTTTTACGCACTCCCTTAAAATATGGCCGAGTCACTAGTGGCTTTGGTCTACGCAAACATCCAATTTTAGGTTATAGCCGCGCTCATAATGGCATTGACTATGGTGTACCGGTAGGTACGAAAGTTTTTGCTGTAGGTGATGGTAAAGTAACTCGTACAGGATGGCGCTCTGGCTATGGGAAATATGTTCAAATACGCCATGCTAATGGTTGGGCTTCAGAATATGGCCACCTATCAAAAATATTAATTAAAACTGGGCAAAAAGTTTCACAAAAAGACATAATTGCCCTTACCGGCAACACTGGTTTATCAACCGGTCCCCACTTGCATTATGGTTTGATGAAAAATGGCAGTTTTGTTAATCCTGCACTGCAACAATTCAAACGAGGCAATGCTCTTAAAGCTGACGATTTGCAACAATTTCATAGCTATCTCAAACAATTACGCTTAATATTAGAAAGTGGCCCTTTAGCCAGTGAAATACCCGCACATTTATCTATTAATGGTAAAATTCCATTGAAAGGTTAGTGGTAGCTACTCGTGCAATATTTGGCAAAACCTATCCGCAATTTGTTAGCTGCATTGGTGTTAGCTGCCCTTCTGCCAACGATTAGTTATGCGGTACAACTGCCTGCTCCGGGTGAGCCGGTAGACGTTGAAAAAATCCTCGCTTCAATGACGATTGAAGAAAAAGTTGGTCAATTATTAATGATAGGTTTTGGTGGTACGAAAATAAATCGTCAAATAACTCATTGGCTGGTTAAGCGTCATGCTGGCAGTGTTGCCTTGTTTTCACGCAATATTGTAAATTTTGAACAAACCGCTCGTTTTACCAGAGAGCTGCATGAACTTACCAAAGATAATATTCCTATTTTCTTATCGTTAGACCAAGAAGGTGGCAACGTTGTACGCGTTAAAGACGGTGCCATGGTTCTTCCTGGTAACATGGCACTCGGCGCCACTCGCTCAAGCGTACTGGCTTATGTTGCTGGACAAGCATTAGGTGTTGATCTGCGCTTGTTAGGTTTTAATATGAATTTAGCACCAGTGCTTGATGTAAATTCTAATCCATCTAATCCAGTAATTGGCATTCGCTCATATGGGGAACGCCCAGAATTGGTTGGTAAACTAGGTGCATGGTTTGTACGAGGGCAACAAGAACAAGGTATTGTGGCCGTGGCAAAACATTTTCCGGGTCATGGTGATACCACTACTGATTCACATTTTTCGATGCCTTCAGTTAAAGCCAGCATGCAACGCCTGCAACAAATAGAGCTACATCCTTTCAGGCGTGCGATGAACGCTGGTCTTGATGCGGTTATGACTGCGCATATCGCCTTGCCTCGTATCGCCGAAACCGCTGATACCCCAGCAACACTTTCTCACGTTGTTCTCACGGATATATTACGTAAACGTTTAGATTTTGATGGCCTCATTCTTACTGATGGTCTTGAAATGCAGGGCATTATCGCACGTTACGGAGCCGGACGTGCGGCAGTCATGGCAATAAAAGCAGGCGCCGATATGACTATGGTCTTATGGATGCCTGATATGAAAGAAGAAGTATATCAAACCCTCTTAGCGGCAGCTCGCAGTTCTGAAATTTCTAAACAACGACTTGATGAATCAGTAAGACGCATATTAATGGTTAAAGCAAAGCGTCACCTATTTGATCGTAAGCTTGAACCGCTAAATGATTTACTTAGCCAACGTAATGAAAATCCGATTCACACTCGTGTTGCCGAGCGTATCGCACGTGAATCTGTTACTTTAGTTCGCAATAACGGTAATCTTTTACCCTTACAACCCATACCTTATCGTCGCGTTTTAGTAGTGGCCCCTCCTGGTCCATTTTTGCAGCGCATGGCCAAACAACGCAATATTGTCACTTTTAAAGTACCTTATGTTCCAAATCGTGAGCGCCGTTTGGCTGATATCAATCGTGCAACTGATTTAGCTTATAACGCTGATTTGGTAATCGTTGCAGCAATAAATCGCTATCAAGTAGAGCTTGCTAAGGCGGTTTTGCGCAAAATGAAAAATATGCCCATGGTGCTAGTAAGCTTTGCCTCACCATACTACTTGGCAAGCATTCCACAAATAGATGCCTATGTCTGTACATACAGCTATCTTAATGATTCTCAAGAAGCTGCCGCTAAGGCGCTACTTGGTTTAGCTCCTATGACCGGGAGACTTCCGGTAACGATTCCAGGGTATTACGCCTATGGACATCGTGTTGGTGAAGAACACGCCAGCATTACCTCAACCGCATCGATAGCAATACAATAAACTCTATGATCCTAAGCTAAAGCGTGCTACTGACAACCAAATAGTGCAACACCCTTGTATTTATTTAATGTAATGTCATTTAGTCGCATGTTTTATTAACTTTATATTATTGAGGGCTTTTTTACTTTTGGAGGTAGCCAATGAAACAAAGCCGCCAATTAGGTTCTGGCACCGCTCCCAGGCAATCCTCCACTCTTAAACGTAAAATAAAAACAACGCCTGCAAATAACAACGCAATTATTAATTCGCTTTATTCAGATAGTAAAAAAGTAGAATTAGCATCAAACACCGATAAATCAGGTAATTTAGCAACAAAACAAAAAGTAAAAGCTGCGATTCAGGGTGCAGTTATAGCGCAAGAATCGCAACAATTACTTGATTTAGTTGAGCAAGAACAAGGCACCGTTGATAAGCGTGCTTTGGCTACCATGAAGGCCACCTGGAAGGCTGCTGGTTTTAACGAGCAGGATATTGGTCAAGCAATGACATCGCTAAGTTCCTGGCAAGCAGATCCAAATACATCGTCGGGCATTAACGATGAACGTGTTTTAATTTTCCCTAATGATTTTGATGAGCAGCGCTACCACGAAATACTCAGTGAAAAAGAGGGCACGCTTCTTCATATTTTACAAATGCTCCCGCCGGGTGAGTGTCCTGACAAATCAGAGTTAAAAAATGCTGATAGTATAATTCGAAGATACGAAGCACTGCTTAAACGACCTAAAAAAATTTCCGGGGTTGATCAACATGGTTTAGTTGCATGCATGGTCAAAGAGCTATTACCTCTAGCCTTAACCCATAAAAATGATTTCATCTGGTGGTACTATATGTTTAAAACGGGCTCTGTTTTTGACTTAAGAAACCGTTTAACTACCACAAAAGGTGACAAACTTTGGGACCGAAATTGGATTTTTGCGCAATTTCAGGGTGGCAGTATCGCCAGTAATTATTTGCTTGGCTATCTTGGATGTGCTGTTTTCGGTGTAGGCCCCATCGGGCAGTCTTTAATAAAAGGTGGCCAGCATCTTACTTATGCACTTGCTGATGTTCCATTATTGCCCATGATTATTGCCTATCATACAGCGCTGCGTGGTGATGGTTGGGCAAATAAAGCTTACGTGGCAAAAGAAATTGAATTTGGTATTAATGATTATCAACGCAACACCAAAACTCAAACAACAGCAGAACAAGATAATCATCTACTGCAATTATTAATTGAAGCAAGTAAAGCTTTAGCAACAAAAAGTCTAAGAGAAGAAAACACTTGTCAAAAATTATCTGCTGAAAATGCCAGCAAACCACAACTTGTTGTAGAAAATGCTATTGCTGCAATACAAAAAGCTACTAGCCAAAAAGCTGAAGCAGCACAAAAATCAATTAAAATTGCCGAACGAACTCTTTCAAAAGGGGCTAAATCAGCAAAGCAGACCCTTTATCAAAAAACAAATTCTCTATGGTTAAAAATTAAATATGGCTATGAATGGTTCATTGAAAATATAATTAACCGTTACGTGCCGTATCGACGCCCGAAAAACAAATCTTAAGACAAAAATTTATTTAAAACTCTAAATGCAGTGGTGCCATGAGCACATAGCCATTGTTCACAAATATGCATTACTTGTAGCGCGTTAAAACGCTTTTCACATTCTAGCTGCAAACAACCAGTAACCAAGGTGGTGAATACTGCTGATAAATCATAGCGCAGTTCTGATAATGGTCGATATTCGCCATCTAAAATTTTGCGCATGATTTCTACTTCATCATCATGAGCAAAAGGTGAAACCCCAGTAGCGGCACAATATGCCACACAACCAAGCGCAAAAATATCTGATGATAAATTTGTTTCTTTGTTACGAATTTGTTCAGGAGCTAAATAATCAAGCGTGCCAATTAACGAAGAATCATGCGCAGATGTATTCACTTCTATGCTGTTGGTATTATTTGGCTGGGCATTATTAAAATCGATCAAAACCACCCGCCCATCATTATTAATAAGAACATTAGCAGGCTTAAGATCTCCATGACCTATATTTTTGCTATGTGCATGTGCCAAGGCTGCCGCAATTTCACTGATTAACGCGACTAAAACAGACTCTGGTAATTTTTGGGTGGTAGCTAACGTTTGTAGCGACTGGCCTTCTATGTACTGCATTACATAGTATGGCACCTGTTTTTGCGGGTCGGAGCAATCAAAAACCTGTACTATATTTGAATGCTGCAATCCGGCCATAATCTGCTGTTCATGCAAAAAATGCGTGCGTAATTCGGTAGTAGCACTTTTGGCTTTTAATATTTTAAGTGCCATATAACGTTTTAAGTAGGTATCAAAAGCTTTATAAATAAATGCATTACCACCTTGACCGATTTCTTCGATTACTTCGTAGCGATTTCCAACTTTTTTTCGCATAGTAGCTTTAAGTTGGTCCTTTAAAAAAAACTCTAATGCTATATACGCAAAAAATCGCCCTTAAGTAATTACTTATTACTATCTTGTTTTTGCGTTGTCTCAGCAGATTTTTCTACTTTGGGACTCTGTTGCTGCTCTGCTTTAGTATTAAAAGCTTCTTCATTTTGTTTGATCATTTGTGCCAATACATAGCGCATACGATTTGCGGCTGAATGTTTGCCTTCAGGATCAAGCTCAAAAAGACGTTTCATATATTTTTCAGCATCACTATAACGCATAGCATCAAGAGCTATTTCAGAAACCGCTGCTAATGAGTACATATCGTCAGGATTAATTTCTAAACAACGACGATATACAGCATCGGCTGCAATACGAAAACCTTGCAGTAATAATATTGAACCCAATAACTGCCAGGCTCGCCATTCATCAGGCTCAATAGCTAATATACCACGCAGCATTCGCTCTGCTTCAGGCCAGCGAGATGCAGAATAATGTTCAACCGCAATTTTGAGCAT
Organism: Deltaproteobacteria bacterium; assembly: GCA_016931625.1. Taxonomy (NCBI): domain Bacteria; kingdom Pseudomonadati; phylum Myxococcota; class Myxococcia; species Deltaproteobacteria bacterium. The sequence continues at coordinate 24,077 of JAFGEK010000216.1, forward strand.
ATATTCGATATCATCTTTAGGTAATTTAAAATGCGTAACCATTGGCTAAAACCTTAGGTAAAATTTTTTTATAAAAATGGCAGACCTCTACGGCACTTGCAAGTTGCCATTATCAGCTCTTTTATACAAACTTATTCTTGACAATTAAAAAAATTAACTTTGCGATCGCCAAGTAACTATCTTGCAATTGGTCTTATTCATCGGCTGTGTTAAGTACCACGCTGGAGGCATAAACTAACACATGGCTTTTAAGCGCACTACTGATAATTCACTGACAGAAAAAGAAGCAAAAATAGTAGATGAACTAGTTCGCAAAAGTCTCGACGTTAATCCTGAGATGCGTCGTGGTCGTGACACCCAAGAGGTGCTTGACGAGCTACGTGGCAAAGCCATAGCTAAAGCAAAGGCCCAACCAAGCAATAATGAAACTCCGATTGCCTTTAGCGGCAAGGATCCTCGCCTGCAAACCATTGAAATTTTTATGCGTGATAAAGCGCAAAATTACCCCAAAATCATAAGTGAACTCGAAGCACGCATAGAAAGCATTCGCAAAGAAATTGAGCAAACACGTATTGGCACTATCTCAGAAATCACTGAATTAGTTAAAGCTATGTTGCTTAGTGGCGCCCAAACTCAAGGTATTCATTCTACTCTTAATGCCTTTCGTGATCTGCTAACCAGCTTAAAAACCAACGAATTTGATATTGTTAATAATGCTGGCAATAAAAAAAGATGATCCTCAGATTATTCCTGAATACAAAATAATAACTTTTTTTAAAATTTAATAGCCATCAATTAGAAAGCAAGTGTACAACAAATTATCCACCTCCTATTTCTTGGAGGACGGACCCACTTTGATGACTAAAGTTCCCGTCTTGGCTCTGCAAAAAAGGTAGCGCCATGGACGGGTTTGTTTATTAACCACAATTTCTTTAGCAGTACAGGAGACAAGCAAATGACTACAGGAGCAATAAGTGATTCAGGCGCCGTTAAATATACATTAACCGTTGATATTTCTTCAGTTAATGGTGGTGTGGTTTCGCAAACTCAAACAAAAAATGTTGATCCAAATATAGTTAACAACTTTGTTTTAAGCGATGCGAGCCTAGCTAATCAAACTATTAAAATATCAGTAACTCTTCCTGAAGGTGAATCATTAACCCAGCAAGTCATCGACTCAATGGTTTCTTTGGCTCATCAAGCCGGTGCCATTAAAGGGTTTATTGGTGCTTTAGGAGATTCTGAATTTACTATTGGTAATCCTTCGGGTGATCCTCGAGTTAGCTTTACGCTTAATGCAACCGATAAGTCAGCACTACGTAGCATTATTAATAACTCTGTTGCCGCTGCAAAAAATGGCACCCTCAATAAAACGGCATTTCAATTTGGTGGTTTTGTAAATGAGCTAATCGGTCGTGGCATTAACGTTACTGGTGGCGATATCGAGGCACTTATCGAATATGTATTACGTGAATCCTATATGCAAACCACCGAAGATTTACGCTTCTTTGCTGAGAAGGTAAAATTCTTCAATGCTGAAAAGAAAGCTATTCGCGCCCATATGGCTAAATTGCGTGAAATTAGCTCAAAATTAGCCACCGTCCCAGAAGATGAACGTGGCAGCACTGGCTTAGATGGTCAGCCTACAAGTGGTAGTGGCGCTACCGGTGGTGCTGGTAATATTAATAATGCCCCTCCTGTTTATAGTACTCCAGAAAAACGATTCGAAGATAATCCTGAAGCAAGTAATTTGGTTAACGAATTTTTACGATTCACTGACGGCACTAGCGACGCTACAGAGCTTGAAAAATATCTTAAAGATGCGCCTGAAATTCAAGAGAGGTTACTTAAAGCTATTCCATATATGACCCCGCAAGAGCTAGCTACAATGGTTGTGGCATTGGGTGGTAAAGATCTTAACCTTAGTGATGACTATCTAAAAGGTTATATGGTCAAAGTAGTTAATGCCATGACTGATGGGCAAATACTTGCCATGGCCGAGGTAACCCCAGATCAATATGCCGGTAAAGATAATAAACGAATGGTAGACTTAGATCATAGTAGTTCTGAGTTTACCGATATTTACCACGCGAGATTACAGCAAGCACTAAACAGTGTTGGTTATGATATCGACAGCACTGATTATGCTGGCGCTGCTAAAGCATGGAGCGAAAAACAACTAAGAGCTACTGGCAAATCTATTGATGAGACTGCTGGCACTAGCATTGATGAACTCTTAGAAAAAAATGCTAGTGGCACAATTACTGCCGCTGAAATGGTTGAACTTATTAAAAAGGCGACCGAGGATTTTGACGCACACGCAGCATCTGTTGAGTTTGATGACCTTAAAGCATTTATTGATAAAAATGAGGGCCGACTATCTGATGGCGCGAAGGCCATTTTTGCAAAATACGAAACACTAGCTAAAGAATGTAAAGACAAAGGCATGACTGGTATTCCAGTTGACAAATGGGATGCCATGATTGCTGAAATTGAAGCTGATGCAGCTAAAGAACCACCGATTATAGAAGATACCGATGATGATGATGAAGTTGCTCCAGACCCAGCACTCTCAATACAATATAATTCTGCTGATTTTGACCTCGATCCTGATGATGGCAGTATCGACGCCGTTTTCATCAGCGATTCGCCACCATTTATTCGAGTTGATTCAAGTCGCAAACTTGAAACTTGTGCTGATCTTGATAACGAACTCAAATCACTTGAAGATAAACTCAACACTGTTGGTGATGATGCTCAATTAGCTAATGTTGATTTGCAAAATTCACTACAGAAACAACAACAAACATTAACTATGATGTCTAACATCTTCAAGATGTTCTTCGATACTGGTATGAACACTATACGTAAGATTGGTGCTTAGTAGCGATTTTGCTATGGTCATGTCATTATCCCGAGTGTAACGAGGGGGATGTTATCTCGAACGTAGTGAGAGATCTTAATATGCATATAAAGCACAAGATTTCTCCCTACGGTCGAAATGACGGTGGTGGCGGTCGAAATAATGACACGGGCTGCTTTAAAAATGAGATTAAAGGTTAAAAGACACCACTTTTATAAAACAAACATCCTATAGCAACTTGCGATAATACAAATATCTAATAGAAGTACTTTGATACAGGCAAATAATCATATTCATGAAATTGCAGCTTAGATTTATAACCATGGTTATCACTAGGGGGTATTATAATATGTATTCATTATTGTCACTCATTTTAAGACAGGAGAAAATTTTAACTATATAAGCTGTTAATTTTACAAAAAGAGTTTTTAAAACAATATGTTACAAGATATTAAAAAAAATGATCTCTTCTTTTGTAATTTTATAGCCAAATTACATCGCGGCTGTGTACTATTTATTAACTAGGCTAATCTGGCATCAAACTCTTGGTGTTTAGATCCTAAATAATTTGTAACTTAACCCGCCTGAATCATCCACTAACGGGGATGAATCGGGCGGGTTTGTTTTTTTTATTTGCAGCTCAATACGAGCAGAAGGAATAACCAATGTCAGACAATTCAATTTCTGGTAACCCCACAAAAACTTACACCATCACTTATGACACAACTACTGGTATGCCTGAAAACATACAACCAGTAGAAACCACAAACGAAGCTGGTGCAGTTAATGAAAATTTTATTGATAAGCCGATTGCAGTAAAATCTGGCGACATGGTTCAAGCATCAATCACTTTACCTGAGGGTGAAGAATTTGATGCTACGGTGCTTAGTAGATTAATTGAAGCTGCTGAAACAGCCGGTAAAATCGATGGGCCTATTGGCAATTTTGGTGATTCATATTTTACTATCAATAACAACATTACTATTAGTCCACGAGTTACCTTTAACTTAACTAATGTAGATATCAAGGCATTAAACACCATAGTAAAGAATACTTCAGCAAATGCACGCTCGGGCGCTTTTAGTAAAACTGAAGTATTAAATAAATCTGCATTTGAATTTTCGGGATTTGTTGACAAACTTATCGGTCGCGGCATTAACGTTACCGGTGGCGATGTTGAAGCATTAATTGAATACGTGCTGCGTGAATCATATATGCAAACCACTGAAGATTTGCGCTTCTTTGCAGAAAAAGTAAAATTCTTTAACGCTGAGAAAAAAGCTATTCGCGCTCATATGGCAAAACTGCGCGAAATTAGCTCTGCGCTTGCCTCTGTTCCTGAAGATGAGCGTGGCAGCACGGATTTAAATGGTGATCCCACTAGTGCTAGTAGTCCTAATGGGACAACTCCTCAAAAACTAAACTCTACTGTTTATCAGACAGCTGAAGAGAGAATTACTGCTAACCCAACTGCTAACGCGTTGGTTGCTCCATTTTTACGATTTACTGGTAAGAGTGATGAATTAGAAAAAGCTATAAAAACTGATTCTGAAATGCGAGCGAATTTGCTTAAAGCCATTCCCTATATGACTCCGAGTGAATTAGCTACGGTAATTGTTGCAATTGGTGGTGAGGATTTTCGTTTTGCAAACGATTCTACTGAACTAGTAGGATTTTTTGATAAAGTCATCGCTGCAATGACTGATGCACAAATACTAGCTGTAGCAGAAGTAACCCCACATCAGTATCCTAATCAAACAGGCAAACGAATAGTAGATTTAGCAAAAAATACCTCTTCTACTAATCTATTCGCTAGTGGGTATAACGCAAGATTACAACAAGCTCTACATAATGCTGGCTTTCCCATTGATAGTACTGAATATCGAAAAGCACTCAAAGCACTTCAAGGTATTGCTGCTGATCCTGATGGCACTGCAACTCCTATTCATAAATCATACTATCCAACGGTAGCTGAAAGAGATGCTGACTATCCAGGCGCTACAGCATCCGTAAATGAGTTTCTTGCCCATATGAAAGTCGTCACCGGTACAGGCGACAATTTAGAAACCTATCTTAAAGATAATCCTGATAAAATAGAAGCTTTATTAGACGCTATTCCATTAATGACGCCTGATGAATTGGTAAAGGTGATTACATCACTGGCCGGCGGTGCAGACCTAAATTGTTCTGCTGATCCTAATTTATTCCAAAAAGTTGTCAATGCCATGAGCCCAGAGCAAGCATTGGCTATTGCTTATTATAGTCCTTTACCTTCTGTGTTCAATGGTGCTTATCTTGCCAATTATGGTAAAAACTCTGAATTTGGCAAAGCGTATCAAATCAAACTTGCCGCGGCCATAACTGAATCTGAATACCCAAGTGCAAATAATCCTTTCCGTGATGCCAGTTATTACAACGGTGTCTTAGCAGCGCTGCGTTCTAAGAGGGCTATGGAAACTGGTGTTATTCAGACGCCAGAAATAGCTAAAGCGATTAAAGATTTAGGCAAAGATGCTAATGAGCCAATTTTAGGCGAAGATATAATTAAGCTTTTAGAAGCAGTACCAACGACCGGTGGTCTATGGTCGCATACAATGGCTATGCAATACTCTGATATTTTCGCTTACTGCGAGCAAATGGATAAAGCAGGTAGATTAAGCCCTACAGCAAAAGAAGCAATAGAGAAATTTAAAACCTCGGCAGAATTTACTGCGCTTAAAAAGAGTTATGTTATTCATGACAATTTGGCTGTTAATATGCCAAAAGCACTTGCTGATGTTAAAGCCTTATTAGCAACTCAAGGCGCAAAAGATAAAGAAACTGCTTTTGTTTCATCTCTACAAAGTTCTGCTATTGATGATTATCTTGCGAGTAATCCATCTGGCCCAGTAACAGGTCAAGATATCTTTAACCTATTGGGTACTGCTCCAGATAGGGCACATTTGCTTCGTATTCAAGCTTTCTGTAATCAAATGATAGAAGCAGGTAGACTTTGCCCAAGTGGTGAAACAGCATTTAAAGGTCTTTTTGAAACTGATGAAGTTAAAAATGCTCTTGCTGGTACCACACCGCTTACAACTGCCTCTTGGACAACTGCTAAAGAAAAAATTAAACCGCTTGTTGATGTTGCTACTAATTCTGTTGAAGAATCTTCATTTATTGCTAAATTTAGCAGCAATAATAATCAAAATACTACTACAGACCCAAATCAAGAAGCATCACTTACCTACACTGCCGCTGATTATGATCTCGACCCCAAAGATGGCAGTATTGATGCCGTAGTTATTAGTGATTATCCGCCGTTTGTTCAGGTTGATCAAAAACGTAAACTCAATACCTGTGCTGACCTTGATGCTGAACTCAAATCACTTGAGGATAAGCTAAATACTGTTGGTGATGATGCGCAGTTGGCTAACGTTGATTTGCAGAACTCACTGCAAAAACAACAACAAACATTAACTATGATGTCAAACATCTATAAGATGTTCTTTGACACCGGCATGAATACTATTCGTAAAATTGGCGGTTAATAGCTAATAAATTTTATAGTATTAAAATATTAATATTTAATAAGCGGGAT
>JAFGEK010000217.1 GCA_016931625.1 Deltaproteobacteria bacterium
AGAGAGTTTTACGTAACTCCTCGTCATTCCTACGAAAGTAGGAATCCAATTCCGATAAAAGTGAAAAATGAGACTAAGAGTCAGCTCTTGCGCTATTAGCTCGGCTCTATTAGTCAAAAAATATGGCCTATAGCCTTACTAAAAAATTTTTAACCGCATTAAGTTCAAACTTTCCTGCGGACTTCATTTCTACTGATGCTGCAGATCTTATAGAGTATGGTCGCGACTGGACCCGTGTTTTTAACCCTGCCCCGTCAGCAATTGCGTTGCCTCGTACTACGGCTGAAGTATCTAAATTGTTAGGTTTATGCAACACACATAAGGTGCCTGTGGTTCCTTCTGGTGGGCGTACCGGCCTTGCTGCTGGTGCTGTTGCCAAAGATGGTGAACTTGTCATTTCACTTGAACGTATGCGTCGTCTTGATGCTGTTGACTCTGTTGCTCAATCTCTTCGCGTGCAAGCCGGTGTGGTCACCGAATTAGTGCACCAACATTGTGCTGATCATAAATTAACTTGGCCGATAGACTTTGCTGCCAAAGGACAGTGTCAAATTGGTGGCAATATTGCCACTAATGCTGGTGGCGTAAAAGTCATTCGCTATGGCCTTACCAGACAATGGGTTCTTGGTTTACAGGTAGTTTTAGCCGATGGTACTATTTTAGAACTTAATGGCGCTCTTGAAAAAAACAATACCGGTTTTGATTTGCGCCAATTATTTATTGGTACCGAAGGTACTTTAGGAATAATTACCGAAGCTACACTTAAACTTACTAGATTACCCAACCAACTGAATGTCGCTTTATTTGCTTTGCCAGATTTAGCAGCAGTGTTACTACTATTTCACCACATTCGCCAGAGCCCTTTTACTATTGCGGCTTTTGAATTTTTCAACTCGCCATGCTTAGATAGAGTTCAGCGTCATCGTCACTTAGCTGCCCCGTTTAGTGAACCAGCGCCGTATTATGTTCTGCTTGAATTAGAAAATGTCGCCAGCGAATCACTTGAAAATTGGCTTATGCAGCTTTTTGAAAACGAATTAGTGCAAGATGGAACTTTAGCCCAAAGTGAAACCCAAGCCCGCAATCTCTGGGCTTTGCGTGAAGGTATTAGCGATAGTTTAACTGCAACGGGTTTGCCTCATAAAAATGATGTGGCACTGCCAATCGCTAATCTTGAAGGTTTTTGCGATGAGCTAGCTGCAGTTCTTGGCAGAGAATACCCGGGTTGGGAAATTACTATCTTTGGTCATATTGGTGATGGCAATTTGCATATTAATGTTATGAAACCAGATGAATTAGCGATTGAAGAATTTCAGGTAAATACTGCAAAAGCCGATCATCATATATTCACTTTAGTACAAAAGCATAATGGTAGTATTTCGGCTGAACACGGAATTGGCTTATTAAAAAAGCCTTATCTGACCTATACCCGCACTGATACCGAATTATCTCTATTGCGCTCTATAAAACGTACCCTTGATCCATTAAATATACTAAATCCTGGTAAAATATTCGATATTTAAATATATCGGGCGCTGGCCAAGCAGCACCCAAAGAATTTCAATTGATTATGATACTATGCGCGTACGCAAATTGGTGGACAATTTGCTAATAGCTGCACAAACATCAACTGAAACGTCATGATCTAAATCCATTATCAAATAACCAATACGTGCATCGGTGCTCAACATTTGACTGTGAATATTTGCATTATGATCCGAGACAATTTTGTTGATATCGCGCAGAACACCGGGAACATTTTTGTGTACATTCAAAATACGGTGCGTTCCTTTAGAACGAGGCAAATCAAGTTGCGGAAAGTTAACCGCTCCACTGGTACTGCCTCTTGTAATAAAATTAGCTAAAGCTTCACCCACTTCACGACCAATGGCCGCTTGTGCTTCAAGAGTTGAGCCACCAATATGTGGTGTTAAAAGCACATTTGCTAAACCTTGCAGCTCGGTTACAAAACTATCAGTTTGCCCTTCAGGCTCCTCAGGATAAACATCTACAGCGGCACCAAATAGATGTTTGCTTTTTAAAGCATCGCTAAGCGCACTAATATCAACTACAGCACCGCGACTAGAATTTAACAAATAGCTACCGGCTTTCATTTGTTTAATCTCAGGCGTACCGATTAAATGTCGCGTCTGTGCTGTTTCAGGTACATGCAAACATACAAAGTCTGCCATACGCAGTAACTCAAAAAGATCACTTACCGCACGATTATTTCCCATTGGTAGCTTATTAACTACATCAAAATAGATAACCCGCATGCCCATTAATTCGGCTAAGACCCCTACTTGTGAACCAATGTGCCCATAACCGACAATGCCCAAAGTTTTGCCACGGATCTCATAACTATGTTCGGCGGTTTTGCGCCATTTACCTTTATGCAAATCACTTGAACGATCGCCAAGTTGTCTGGCAAGTAAAATAATTTCGGCAATCATCAACTCAGCAACGCTGCGTGTATTAGCAAATGGAGCATTAAATACAGGTATTCCATGTAATTGTGCAGCATCAATATCTACTTGATTGGTACCAATGCAAAAACAACCAACTGTGAGTAATTCTTTAGCGTTCTCTAAAACTTTTTGAGTTACCAGAGTTTTACTACGAATGCCCAAAACATGCACACCTTGTAATTTTTCAATCAATGCCTCTTCTGATAGGGCATTTTGCAAAGATTCAACCTGAAATCCTTCGCTCGCCAATATTTCTTTGGTGTTTGCGTGTAAATTCTCTAAAAATAACACATTTATACGACCACTCGATAAAATGTGTGTTTTGGCGTCAAAATTTGACGTTGTCATGCTTCTCCTTAGGGGGTGTCCCTAACCAAATTTAAATAATATTCTGGTTAAAGCATCTGCTACCTTCTGTCCACATCACCATAGTATTTGCTATAGTGCTTTTATGTATAATGCCAACGTTGCAGCATATCAACGTATTCTCATAGTCGACGATGAATCCGGTATGAGAGCTATGCTTAATTTGTTGTTATCCCGCAATGGTTACTTGGTAAGTGAAGCCTGCAATGGTAATGAAGCGCTGCAAATATTAGCACAAAACAGTGTAGACATTGTACTTACTGATGTACGCATGCCAGAACTAGATGGCTTAGGACTACTGCAAAAATTACATGATCTACAATTACCAGTAACCGTAATCATGATGAGCGCCTTTGTTGAACTTGAAGATGCTATTAAAGCTCTGAAAATGGGTGCTGCTGATTATGTTTCAAAGCCATTTCGTACTGATGAGGTGTTACTAAAAATCGCGATGGCCATTGAAAGGCAACGCCTTCAAGCTGAGCGAGAGCAATTACGCGATGAAAACGCACAGTTGCGTAAAAAAAGCCACAGTAAATCCACACCCATGGGACTTATTGGTAAAAGCCCACGTTTTATTGAAACGCTGGCAACAATTAGTAAAGTCGCAGATTATAAATCGACAGTGCTACTGCAAGGTGAATCAGGTACCGGCAAAGAATTATTAGCACGCGCCCTACATGCTGAATCAATTAGAAAACGCGGCCCTTTTGTACCAATCAATTGCGGTGCCATTCCTGAAACTTTACTTGAGAGTGAATTATTTGGTCACGTAAAAGGCGCTTTTACTGATGCTGGACGTACTAAAATCGGTCTAATTGAAGAAGCGAACGCTGGTACCCTATTTCTTGATGAAATTGGTGAATTGCCTTTAACTTTACAAGTTAAACTATTACGTTTTTTACAAGAAGATGAAATTCGCCGAGTTGGTGACATTAAAGATATAAAAGTTAATGTTCGAGTTGTAACTGCTACTGCTAGAGATTTGCAAAAAATGGTTGAAGCCGGACAATTTCGTGAAGATTTGTATTATCGTTTAAACGTATTACAGTTGCGCGTTCCCCCTTTGCGAGAACGCAAAGAAGATATTCCACTTTTAGTCGAACATTTCATCGAAAAATACGGCAAACGTCTAAATCGGCCAGGCATGACCTTTACGCGTGACGCATTGCGACTTTTATTGGACTACTCCTGGCCAGGCAATATTCGTGAACTCGAAAATTTGGTAGAACGAGCAATGGTACTAGCTGAGAATACCCAGATTGATGCTGCTAATCTACCTGATCATCTACAAAATGAAACCGCTTTAGCGACACCATTTGCTTTTGATCATAATTTTTCGATAAAAAAAGCAATTAGAATTTTAGAACGCGAATTAATTAAACGTTCTCTAAACAAAACTGGAGGAAATCGCACCCGCGCCGCCGAATTGCTTGAAATATCGCATCGGGCGCTGCTTTATAAAATTAAAGAATACGGCTTGCATTAGATGCATAAGACTTTTAGGGAATGGCTTTATTGCTTAAACTTAAGTAACAGCAGGTAGACAATGCCAGTGCAAAAAGACGATCATGAAGGCGAGCCTGCAAGCCGTAATGCTGCATCTGCCTCTCTGACGCCTAAAGACAGAAACAACGATACCACAATGACCGATAGTACTAATGCAGAAAAAACACGTATTGATGTTATAGCTGAGCCAAACTTGAATTCCCAAGATGGCAACAGAGTTACCGATGATCTGGCAGCAGACACCATAACCACAACAGAAGAGTCAAAGAACAATCCTGATACTCAAAAAAATATAAAAAATTCTTTTATGGTAACCGACCCAACATTGACTATAGAAAATACGCAAACGCAACAACCCGTATCAATTGATGATTTAGGTGACGCTTTTCCGGCTGCGCAAACTACCATACCAATTAGCAGACATGACCCCTCTACTGACTCAGAAGTTCTCGGTGACGCTTTTCCAGAGGATAATGAAAATACTATATTCGATGGCACTGAGGAGTTAATGGCTGCAGTAAATTCATCTAACCCTGTTAATCCAACTACCAAAGAAATAGAAGATACTAACGAACACCATGCCGTAGAAGATGATGCCGCCGCGCTTGCTAAAGTAATTGCTCAAAGTGTTGATGCTAGCGCCATTACCGGTAATGCAGGCATTATTCAAACCACTTCATCAGCAATGTTGCCCAGTGCTATCGACCAAGCTTGGGCTGAAATTGATTCTCGCCAAGACAGTTGGCGCAGCCTTATGAACGATAGTCATGATCGGCATAATACTGGTAAAATAGCGCGCACCCTTGCTGAACAACCCCGCTATGCCATTGCAACTAATAACGAAGCTGCACGTATAGTGTGTGTTGGCGGTGCTGATCTCGGCGCAGAATTTACTTTAAGTACAGATGATATAATTGGCCGTTCATCTTCTTGTTCAATTATTTTCAATGAAACCTCGGTATCGCGTCAACATGCACAGATATATCGCGAAGGCAACCTTTACTACCTTATCGATAAAAACTCAGCCAACGGTACTTTTGTAAATCACCAACGTATCTCTAAACAAATATTACAAAATGGCGATGAGATTAATTTTGGCAATGCCATGTTTCGCTTTATTGCCCCCGGAGAAATCTATAAACGTGACCCTTTACTTAAAAACGATATCCCTGCTGCAAACGTTATTGTTAAAGAATCAACAAGAGATCGCTCTGCTTTTACAACAGCTTCATCTGCAGAGTCTTCGGTTCTATCTTATGTATTAATTAGCGTTGTTATTTTGCTTATTGCAGCAGTAATCGCCTTAGGAATAATTTATTTAAGACGGCAAGATCTTCCAACTCCACGTGCCACGGCGGCTAATTATTTTGCCAGCGGCGTAACCGCAATGCAGAAAAGACAATGGGAAAAAGCACAATCTCAATTCAATATCTTTTTAACTCTTGAGCCTGCAAATCAAGCTGGCCAGCGCTATCTTAAAAAAATTGAGCGTGAAAAATCATTTGAAAGACAATTGCTTGCAGCCAGAAGCGCTTTAGCCGGTGGCGAGTTACTACTTGCCTATAATCAAGCTAGTTCCATTTTAGATTCTGCCTATACCACCGAAGCTAAAATTTTACTTAACAAAATTAACAAACAGCTTAACTCGAATATTGATGAGGCAAAAAATGCTATTAATGCCGGTAAATATAATGATGCCATCAAACTTTTAACTATTGTTGATGCTATTCGGCCAGGTCACGCCGAGGTCACAAATCTACTTGAACGCGCGCGGACCGGAGGTCATAAGCGGTCAACTTCAACAAAATCTGTTTCAACTCAAACATCACTTCTCGATGATGCAGTGAAATATTTCAATTCTGGTAACTACGATACTGCTATTGCAAAAGCTAAGGCTAGCAGTTCTAAGCGTAGCGCAGCTATGGTTGCCAACATTGAAAAATTTAAATTAATTATTGCTGATGCCAAAATTGAATATGTTGCTAAACGTGCCGATACTGCCATTCGTGAATATGAATTAGCAAAATCATTAGCTAAAAAAATCGGCAGCCCCGCAAATTCATCTGTACGCCAAAACATCAATAAAAATTTAGCAGATATGTATTATGTACGAGGCATAGATCGTTGGCTTGCCCAAGATTACAATGATGCCTTAACAAACTTTAGATCTGCGCTTGCTAACGACAACTCGCACACACCCACCAGAAATAAAATTGATGAAATGCGCAAACATGCTGGTGATTTTTATAATGAAGCTGAAAAAATCTACAATAGCAATCCTAAACGAGCTAAGTCATTGTATCGTTTAGTTATGCAACTATTGCCAGCATCTGACGATCGTTACCGTCAATCAGCACGACGCATAGATGCCAACCCATAATGAATGCAAATAAAGGAGAACTATCAGAGACCCGCTCAGACCTTGAGCTAATCCTCGCAGCACAGGCTGGCAATTATCACAGCTTTGAAGAATTGGTACGTCGCTATCATAGTCGAGTATTTAGGCTTGCTTATGGTATGATTAAAAATAAGCATGACACGCAAGAAGCTGTGCAAGATACTTTTTTAAACATATTCCGTAGTTTAGCGAAATTTCGTCAAAATAGCACTCCAGGCAGTTGGATATTTCGTATTGCAACTAATAGTGCCCTCATGCGATTGCGCACTAAAAAACGCAAACCACTAACATCGATTGAGAATATTCCAGACAAAACTCTTACTTCATCGAATAAGAGCCTTTGGGCTGTTCCTTATTGGACACAACAACCTGATGAAAAACTGCTTTCTTTGGAGCTGGCACATCATCTTCAAGATGCGATAACTCGTCTTCCAGAAAAATATCGCTTAGTTTTGTTGTTACGTGATGTCGAAGGACTAGATAATGAGCAAGTTGCGCAAGTACTCAACTTAAGTATACCTACAATAAAGTCCCGTCTGCATCGTTCTCGATTATTTGTTAGAGACGAACTTGAGCGTTATTTCAATAAGGAATAACTCCCCTATTTAGCTGACTCTTAGTCTCATTTTTCACTTTTATCGGAATTGGATTCCTACTTTCGTAGGAATGACGAGGAGTTACGTAAAACTCTC
>JAFGEK010000218.1 GCA_016931625.1 Deltaproteobacteria bacterium
AGAGAGTTTTACGTAACTCCTCGTCATTCCTACGAAAGTAGGAATCCAATTCCGATAAAAGTGAAAAATGAGACTAAGAGTCAGCACCAATGCCTTTACCAGAAAAGAAACGCGGTAAACCTAAAAAAGGTAAGTCATATCTTTTGCTAGAACGATTAGATATTAAACGCGATCAAGTTTTGGCGTTTTTGACTAACTTCCAGATACCGTTTAGCAATAATCAAGGTGAACAAGATATTCGTATGGTGAAGACGCAACAAAAAATCTCTGGGACGTTTCGTAGTTGGCTAGGCGCCAAGCAATTTTGCAATATTCGAAGCTATATATCGACTGCGAGAAAATACCAAATGATAGCATTTCAAGCATTGTGGGATGCGTTTATGGGCAAAGCACTCATGCCTACTTCGCCGTAGCTTTTATTAGGGGGGTGAGTAGTTATAAAATTTTAAAGCATTATTTTGCCAATCTTTATCCTTAAAAAGTAAAACATTAATGTAATGCTTTACTAGTTGCCTTTACTTTATTTATGGATTATCCTTTATATAATGAGACAGTCAGCAAAGTTATCCTCTAAAAACCAGATTACCATCCCAACGTGGGCAATGAAAAAGCTTGGTATAAAAACAGGCTCTCGCGTAGCACTGCGAGCTGAAGGTGAAAGGCTAATCCTCGAACGGATGGATATCGGCATTGCTCCTTTGCGCGGCTCATTGCGCGAAGTATATGGTGATCCAGACCAATATATCGAAGCTTTGCGTGGTGAATGGGAACAATAGAGCTAGAAAGAGCACTTGCTGGTCATAGCCGCGTGGCAGTCGATACTGCACCGCTCATCTACTTTTTGGTAGATGCCGCGGGGCGAGCGTCAATCGCGGAGAAACTGCTACAATTGGGTGCTTCCGGTACGCTCCAGCTTGTAGTGTCGGTGCTTACCGAAGCCGAATTGTTGGTGGCGCCACTTCGAGCTCAAGACGCTACGAGTACGCAAACGGTCCGAGCACTTATTGATGGTCCGGCAGGTTTTAAAGTGATTGCAGTCGAGCGCGAGATTGCTTACCGTGCTGCAGAATTACGTGCCCGGCATGGGTTTAAGCTTCCTGATGCAATTACGGCGGCAAGCGCCATCGAGTCAGGTTGCACAATTCTAGTTGGCAATGACAGGGTGTTCAAGCGACTCGATAGCAGTATTGTTTACTTGCATCTCGACGAGTTTATATAAACTACTACATATCAACCAACCTAGCCCCAAGTGTTTTGGTTTCGCAAAAGAGTGACGAGGAAAAAGCTTTTATGTGACTTTTGCAAGTGACTCTATATATAAGATATTTTTGGGTCAGCATTATCTGGTTTTTGTTGATTTTCAGGTATTTCAGCTAACAAATCATCTAATTCAGTACTACTATTAGTAATATTGGCGCCTTGAGCCTGTAAGTTTTGAATACGTTCACCAACATCACTATAGTTTGGATTACTTGCGTATAAATTTTTATAAAATTTTAAAGCATCATTTTGACGATCTGCATCCTCAAATGAGCGAGCAATACCATAACGTAGCGCCAAGGCATCATTTTCAGTTATTGCGGGTGAATTTAAAATATCTTGCCAGTATTTAAGTGCGGCGACACTATCGCCACGTTCTAAATAACACATTCCCACCATGGTTAATGCCCCAACAGCACGTATAGAGGATCTTGCGGCGATGTTAAACTCACGTATGGCATCGTCAAGCAATCCCATTTCTTTATAGGCAATCCCTAAATCGTAATGGGTTTCGTGATCTGACTCTGCTACTTGTTCGGCAACACCACGTTTAAATTCATCAAATACATCAAGAATTTCGTCATGGAAATCGGAAGTGGCTGCAGCAGCAAAATCGCTTTCGAGTTCATCAGCTAAATCTATGTGCTCGATATGGACTGCAGCAAAATCTTGATTATCGTCATCTATTGTTGCGGTATATTCTGGCGTTGTATCTGTATTTGGTATTGCAGGTTCACTAATCACTTCTGGGTTTGCTAAAACAGCGCTATCAGGTGCAGAAGTTTGTAAGTCATTTTGTGAATCTTCTTGCGAATTATCAAAGGCACTATCAATTTCAATAGCTAACTCTTTAATTTTCGAATGCCCAGGATTATTGTACATAAGGTTAATAAGAGCTTCACGCGCTTCTTCTTCGAGGCCTTGCTGCACAAAAAAGCGAACCTCATTGATTTCTTCATCGAGGGTATCTTCAGTATCTGTGGCCACGGATGAGCTAGATGAGATAGCAGTTGCCGTATCACTAGCGCTAATTGTTAGATCGTTGTTAGTGGTTGATTTTGAAGGCAGAATATTCGCTGCTTCATCTTCATGGATATTTTTTGTGTCAGGCGTTGGCACAGCAGACTTTATTTTAATTTTATTTTTTTGTGGCACTGCTGAGGCAAGCAAGGCGTCAATATCTTCAAGATCAACGTTAGCTGAGGATTTAGATGTTGCTTCAGGAGTAGGGGTAATTTTTTTAGCTGGTTTGTCGATACTTGGTGGTGAAATAACTTCGTCTGGGATTTTGGGGGTGACCTCAATGCTATTTGTCACCACTGGTGTTGGCTCGACATGTTGGTCATTTTCAGTATCGTTATCAAGGTCAATATCGACGCTTTCTGAAGCAAATTCACGACTTAAACGATGACGACCAGTATTACCGGATAAAATAACCTGCGGAACATTTTCGTGACTAATTGCACTATCGCCTGATTTTTCATTTTCTAACGAAGTATCAATTTCAATTTCGTCATCAATTAAATTATCAGAGAGAGTAGTACTGGCGGCAATTTCATTAGTAACACTTGCGCCTGATGCAAGTTGTTGCAGTAATTGTTGGGCCTGATTATTATTTGCATCAAGTTGTAAAAGTTCTTCGAGATCACTACATGCTTGAGCAATATTATTATGGCTGATTGATGTTTGCGCCATATCCCAAAGCTGCGTGGTAGCGCCAGCAGTATCACCAGTTTCAAGTAGCAGTAACTTATGTTTTTCTTGTGCTTCTCTATTATGTGGGTCGATATTGAGGACTTGCTTAATGTAATCTATTGCTTTTGGTAATAAGCCGTATTTTATATAAATATCAGCTTCAACGAGTAATTGATTGATAGTTTCTTGAGTTGATGATTCGCTATCGCGGGCTATTACATTTTCACCAGTAGTTCCAACAATAGTAGCATCTGTTGAGGCAGCATTTAAATTTGTGTCATGGCCATGTTCTGCTTGGCCAACTTCATTTTCTATAAACACCTCGTCATATTGAGAATGAGCAGATACATATTGTTGCTTTTGATATCGTGCTAATGCGTGTTGCGCTTCACTATCATCAGGGGCTAAATCCAATATTTTTTTAACAATGTCTAATGCGCGTTCATCGTTATTTTCTTCGTAAATACGCGCAAGTTCTTTATATACGGCAATAGTTTTTTGTATTTGTTGAAGCTCTTTAAAAGCAGAGCCTAACAGTTCGAGGGTAACAGTATCTTTTGGATCATGCTTAAAACAAACCTGCAATTTTGCCAGAGCTCTTCTAGCATCACCCTTTTGTATGTAGATATCAGCAAGTGCTCGAGTTGTTTCGATATCACTTGGATGAAAGGAAAGCATACGTTCGGCCACTTTGGCCCATTCATCAACACGTCTTTGTTGTTTAAAAACATTGGCCGCGTACGCGAGTTCATTGCGTGCATCTTCAAGTTTATTTTGTTTGGCGAATATTTCGGCTAGTTTAATACGTACAGCGACGTTTTCTACGTCTAAATCGACCATTTTACGCAGAACATCAGCACATTCATTAATACGGTTTTGTTGTTCTAATAGAACCGCTAAATGACGAAACTGGTTATTAGCATCTGAAAGTAAGCCTAATTGTTGGTAAAGTTCAGCAAGTTTGATGTTGACATCAATGATTGAGTCATCAATTTTTAAAATTTGCTTGTAAACTGCTACGGCTTTAAGAAAAAAACCTTGTTCGCTATAGAAATTAGCCACCCGTATGTATGTGTTTGTCGCATTTTCATTTTGGCCAGCGCGGGTTTGCAAATCACCAAGTTTGAGAATGGTGCGTACGTCTTTAGGATCATCTTCAACGAGCTGCTTATACTCTTTTATAGCCTTTTCAAATTGGCCCTTTTGAATATGCTTCTGGGCAGCAGCACGTACTTTTTCTCTATTAATCGCCACTTTTTACCACAACGCTTGCAAAATTGCGTTTGTTTTGCTCATAGCATGTCATAGTTGATAAACTCAAATGATTCAAAACACATGCATAACAAAAAATTAGACTCATCCATTGTCTCTAGGTCATAATTTAAATGGTACACTGCTTAGCCAGTGTTAGCTACTATCGTAATGATGAGAGAAAATTTCGGCAAGCAACATTTTGTTATAACTGCTAATATTATTGCGGTTCTTGCCATAGGTGTATGTTTTCTTACCACATGTTCACCGCCTAAAAATCCTGCAGCTAAAATTACTAGTGTACAAGGTGAGGTATGGCGGCAAGTTGAAGAAACGCAATCTGCAGTATCTCCAGGAGTAGACCTTTTTGAGGGTGATGTGATCACTACTGGAAATGATAGTAGCGCAACTGTGGCTTTTCTAAAGGGAGGAATTATTAATTTGCATGCTAACAGCGCCTTAGTAATTAGCAAAACAAGTGCCACAGCCACTAAACTTGGTGCTGTTTTGTTGCAGGGCAGTGTAAATGCGGTTAGCAAAGAAAAAGATGTAAGTTTTACTATTGGTTTGCCTTTTGGTTTTGCAGAAATTGGTGGTTTTAACAATGAAACTGAAGTAAATCTTAGTACTATTGATGGTATCAATGTATTGATCGGTGCCATTGAAGTAGTAGGCAAAGACGGCAAACGTACTCGTATTGATACCGGGATGGATGCTAAAGGGCGTGTAATTCCAAGTACGGTCGTAGCAGAGTTAGCGCCTCTTGATATCGTTCTCTTAGCTAAATCTAAACAAGTAAAAATTCGTGATAAAGATGATAAAAATTGGCGATCAGCAAGCAAACGCGATCCTATTAAACCGGGTACTGCAATTCGGACGATGCGCGCCCACGGCACTCGTATAGAAGTCGGGTCACATGCTTTGGTATCCTTACCTGCCGGAAGTGAAATAGCGGTACTTGAGCCAACTCGTGAGGCAAATCTTGATCGTGCGCGTTATCAGCTAGCAGCAGGTAAAGCAGTATTTGAAGCAACTCGTGCTGATAAACGTGCTACTTTGCATGAAATTCATATTGGTAAGCAAGAGATCACTATTGAACCTGGGGTGGCGGGCGCTAATGTCGAAGTGCAAACGGATAGTAACGGTAAAAGCGAAATCGTAGTACGGCAAGGACGGGCAATTTTAGCTAATGGTACTATTGTTGTACCTGGAAAATTATTAAACATTTCTAAAGATGGCGAGATTTCTACACGACCATTGGCCAATACCGGTATTGCGCTGCAATCGGGAAAAAGCGCGTATATTTATTACAACACTAGTATTCCTGCAGTAAAATTAAATTGGGCAAATGCTGCAGCTAAAAGTCCTTATGAAGTTCAAGTTGCTACTGATCGTGATTTTAATAACTTAGTTTGGCACGAAACACTTTCGCAGTCTGAGATGGTGTTTGATCAACTTAGTTCTCGTCGTTATTTTTGGCGAGTTCGCACTGAAAATGGTTGGCAACAAGCAAACTTTGTAATCGAAAAATTTCACCAGACAGATTGCCGTAATTGCAAGCATAGAAATGTAGTTGACGACACTGGTGAAAAGACGGTGGTTTATTATCAAAGGACCTTACCTTTGATAACCTTGCGATGGAAAGCAAAAACCAATGCCACTAAATATCGACTTAAAGTTTTTGCAGCCGAAGATCTTGATAAACCGATTATTAATGAGTTGATAGAAGTAAAAGTTCACAGTTTTCAAATTGGTCGTCTTCCGGAAAACCGCTATTTTTGGTCAGTTCAAGCAGTAACCGATGATGGCAAAGAAATAGCGGCGCAACGAGTTAATACACTAAATATAACCTATGATAATGCAGTAGCTGAGTTGGTTATTCGTAACCCATCGCAGAATGCGGTAGTTACAAGTAAAAAAGTAACCACCAATGGTGAAGTTCGCATAGGCAGTCGTTTGTGGATTGATGGTCGACAAACCAATCTCGATAAAAAAGGACGCTTTAAAGAAACGCTAGCTCTCGACAAAGGGCTAAACCAAATAATATATCGCACCCGTGATTCTAAAGGTATCGAACGTTTTTATATGCGTCGTGTAAGGCGACGCTGATGGTTCGACGTTGCTCACCAGGCTCGGGGATTACTGAAGTATTTTACGCATGGTTAACCGTGCATTATGTTAGGAGATGGTATTACAATGGTTCGGGTTCGTATTGCGCCTTCACCCACTGGTGATCCTCATGTGGGTACAGCATATATCGCTTTATTTAATTATGTATTGGCTAAAAAGCATGGTGGCCAATTTATCTTGCGCATTGAAGACACTGACCTCACCCGCTCAAAACCCGAATGGGAAAATATGATTTTAGAGTCCTTGCGTTGGACTGGCCTCACTTGGGACGAAGGCCCTGATATCGGTGGCCCCCATGGACCTTACCGTCAAAGTGAGCGTGGGCATATTTATGCACAATATGCACAAGAGCTGATTGATAAAGGTCAAGCTTACCGTTGTTTTTGTAGCTCTGAGCGTCTAACTCAAATACGTCAAGAACAGTTGGCACGCAAAGAAAGAGTTGGTTACGACGGTCATTGTCGCCAATTATCTGCTGCTGATAGCGCTGCCCGGGTGGCGGCCGGTGAGCCATATGTGGTGCGATTGGCGGTGCCAGATCCTACAAATGGTTCAACTCTTATTAAAGATGAAATGCGTGGGGTGATTGAATTTCTTAACAATCAAATAGATGACCAAGTATTGCTTAAAAGTGATGGTATGCCCACTTATCATTTGGCGAATGTGGTGGATGACCATTTAATGGAGATAACTCACGTAATTCGTGCCGAAGAGTGGATCACGTCGACGCCTAAGCATGTGTTGTTATATCAAGCTTTTGGTTGGAAGCTGCCGCTTTTTATGCATATGCCGCTTTTGCGCAATCAAGATAAGTCTAAAATTTCTAAACGCAAAAATCCAGTGAGTATAAATTACTATAAAGAGGCTGGATACTTGCCAGAGGCTATGCTTAATTATTTAGCGCTGATGGGTTGGACCATGCCCGATGAGCGCGAAAAATTTAGCCTCACTGAAATGATTGAGAATTTTGATTTTAAGCGTTTATCCCTTGGTGGTCCGGTATTTGATATTAAAAAACTTACTTGGCTTAACGGACTATATATACGTGAGCAAAGCCCAGAGCAGTTAGTAGCACAAGTGCACGATAAAGTTTTTACAATCGAAAAACTTGCAGCTATAGCCCCTTTGATTTTACCGCGTATTGAAAAATTAGAAGACTTTGTGGATGCTACTAGTTACTTTTTTGCGGGCGAAGTTAGTTACGACGAAGCCGCACAAAAAGCGTTAATACCTAAAGGTCAAACCTCTAAAGATGCCATTAAGACTTTTGAAGCAGTATTAGAAGTTCTTGATGCGATGCCGGTATTAGTCGCGCAGCCACTCGAAGCAGCATTGCGCGAGCTCATTGAAAAACTTGGTTTAAAAGCCAAAGAATTTTTTATGCCTTTGCGTGTCGCGATTAGTGGCCGTAGTGCTACGCCCCCGCTTTTTGATATAATGGCTATAATTGGCAAAGAGCGTTGTCGTAGTCGATTGCGTAATGTGATTGGGTTGTTGAAACAGACTAAAGCTGCCTAGCCTAGCTTAATTAGTGCCTGTGGGCAGCTTCATTCCAGCATTTGTTAAACGCCCCAAACGTCGCGTTGTTCAAGCGCCAAAGTTTTATTTTAAAGATGTCGGTGTGGTTAATTTTTGCGCACGTCGCGGCACAATTGAATCAAAATCAGAACTCTTTGGCAAAGCTTTTGAAAATTGGATATATCATGAAATATCAACCCATAGCCAATACTCACAAAGTTTTTATCCAATATCTTATTGGTGACTTTCAATTGGCAGTGAAGTAGATTTCATATTAGGCGACGGCAAAATAGCTATTGAATGTAAAGGTAAATATAAAATCAGTAGCAACGATAGTAAAGGACTTCTTGAGTTTAAAAAAGATTATCCTCAAGCAGAGGTTTTTATAATCATTTGTTTAGAGTCAAAGCTTCGACGTACCGATGAAGGAATATTAATCATGCCTTATAAAGACTTTATAAATTCTTTATGGGGTGGTCAGTGGGATAGATATCTCTAAAAAATGAAGCATTAGATAATTATTTCGCCACGATGCACCGGTTAAAATTAGTGCCAGACACTACTAACATCGGCTTGGGCGGTAAGCACCACGGTGCCAACAGTCCTCAGTTTTTACCACAAAACCGGCCGTTGTTCTGGTGGTGGTTTCTTTGAACGATTTCGCCACCCAGATTTACGAATTGGGATACCAGCAGCTTGAAGATAAGCTGACGCTGTTTCTCTTCATTACACCGGTTTCTTGTTCAATACGGCGTAATGACCAACCGAGACGACCAAGTTCTAAAATTTGTTGTTTTATTTCGCTCAAAACGTTGCTCATAATCGCGCTAGGTCAAAGACTAACGCGCGTCGGTCAACGTCTCGGTTTATGGCTTTCTATATGGCCGGTTTTGGGTGCTAACTGAGGGCTTACAGGCATATTAGCTATTATTGACATCACGCCATCATGATAATATGATATCATGATGCATCGCACTACTATAAATCTTGATGAAGCGATTTACCGTAAAGTAATGCGTCTTGCGCACAGCAAGGGTAAATCAATGGCGCGTACCATCGAAGAACTATTGCGTAACTCATTAAATAAAAACTCACGCTCAAACATTATTCCGCCTTTACACCTTAACAATGGGCCGTTACCAGGTATTAATATTGCCGATCGCGATAGGCTTTATGATTTAATGGAAGATAGATAATTGAATGTTTGCGATTGACACTAATATATTTATCTATGCCCATTTTGAAGCATATCCCCAACATAAAAAGGCGCGGCAATTCTGCCAACAAGAACTATTAAATGGTGGTGATTGGTGTATCGGGTGGCAAGTATTCTATGAGTATCTACACATCACTACACATCCGCGTATTCATCAACGACCATTAACTCTAAAAGCAGCAATTGCAGATTTACGGCCATATTTAGAAAGCGAGCAGTGTCACATACTTACGCAAACTCCGGCTCATCTGCAAATTCTTGAAGCAATAGCTACTGATTCGGCAATGATATCAGGAAATTTAGTGCATGATTGTCATTATGCAACGCTGCTGCGTGAGCATAATATCAAACGTATTTATACTGCAGATAATGATTTCAAACGCTTTGTTTTCTTAGAAGTTATTGACCCAACTATTTAATTTAAATGAGCAAACTAACTTGGCGAAATCAATTCTACTGAGAGAAAATAGGTGTGATATTGCGATGAATCCCTCGTAAGTAATCGGTAGTTTTTTATAGCTGCATGCGCACCGATAGAAAAATCTGGCAAAGTTACCATGGCAAAACTGTATATTAGCGAGCCAAACAGGTGTAATATGCAATAGCAATACTCAATCAAAGCAACACCATACAACCTATCTATTAAAAATGATTAAGTTAATAGTAACTGACGGTAATTTGAAAGTATAATAAATATAATTTACTATATTAGTATTTTGTTTAAATATAAGAAAAATAGCAATATCATTTTAATAAATAATCATTTGTATTAATTAAAATAGCCATGGAATCGTCAAACAATAACAATTCATAAATATTTTTATATAGTTACTTCATTGGGCAATAAAAATAACCGGCGATCTTAGAAAAAGCACATTTCGTATTGACATGCCCTTGCATGCCGAGAGATGCCTAGCGCACCTAAAAAATGCACCAATTCTTAAGGGGTAACGAATATGAAGCAGGCAACGATTCTATGCCTCTTCACGCTTTTTATCAGTGCGTGTGAAGATGGTCCTAAGGCAAATTTTAAACCAAACCATGGCGATGTAACTGCGCAAAATGGTTATACCCCCCAATCTTCGTTTAATCCCGACGAAAGCAAAACCTTTGAGACCACTGCCACTGCTGATGACTCAGGGCGGTTTTGCAACACGCAACTAACTGACCAAGTTGTGCAGCAAATGATGCAATTGCCGATAATTCCTGATGTTGGTCTTGGTGATGCATCGCAGGTAGGCGTACCCCTATGGGCAGCGGATGGCACCCCAATGAATGCTGACGACCTTATCGGTAGCCCAGATGATGGTAAATTCTGCTATCCTACGGGGGTATATGCTAACGCGTATGCTTACGGTCCGTTGTACGAGATTATTGTTTATTTTGACCCAGCTACCAAACTGATTAGCGATATTGATTTGGGGTCTGGTTACATTGGTAACTTGCAAGGCCAATATATTGCTAATGATGATTCTTTGGTGACGGTGGTAATCCATCCGCGTGATCAAATTCTTATTGGTAGTCAAGCCCTTGATACATATGCAAGCAGTGCTAATCAAGCAGCTAGCCCCAATTCTTGGTTAAATCATACACGGATAAATCAAATATATCGTATGTTGCGCCATACCTTTTTTAGTGCGGTCAAGTTTGCCGATAACGATGACTGCATTACAGCGAATATATGTGAAGTGATTTATGCCGGTGTTGATGAGGCAACTCCACAAGATACCGCAATAGTATTTAAAGACTCAGGGGTGATAATCGATTTTAATCCCGATGGCTCGGTATACGATATCGACATCTCTGCAGTAAAAGTTGCCCCCTTTGAAGTAAGCACGCAGATTAGCATGGTATATAATGGCGCAGTAGATCCGTTAATTGTCAGCACTTCGGTGGCTACTTGTTCATTGTATTTAGGTTTAGGTGTAAATGCCATGACCTTTGCGGATTTTAAAAGCAATTGCCTAGAGGCTGACGATACCCGTACTTTATCACGAGTATCGTATAGTACAGGTAGCCAACGCGATGCGATTACGGCTGATTTCAACGGTATAAGTCTGGGCTTTCAACGTAATTTAGCCGCCGGGCAAGTTATTTTAGACGGCGAGCGACCTGCTGATAGCGATAGTTTAAAATCTATTACCTATACTCGTAGTCTTGGTGCACCGGTGATAGAGTTTATACCATCTGAAATTGGCATAAAATTTGATGAAAAACTAAGAGTTCGTATCAATACTTTAGTAGACCCAACACATCTGTTTTTTAATTATGCCCTAGACCTTGTTAGTGCTGATTTAAGTGACTCACCACAACCTATTGGTGCGCTTAGTTCTAATGGTAGCAGTTGGATTGCATATGTACTGCAGCTTTTACAATATCAATACAGTTTACTCCCGGCTAATCAACAACCTGCAGTAGCTAAAGTATTAGACCCAATTTTTGTTATTGAGCCTTTTGTTGATGCGGTAATGGCTCAGCTTACTGATGAGCTTAGCGATGACCCAGATTATGCGGTTAAACTATTTGAAACTACTGATAATAAACGTTGGGTAATTGGCCGCGCTTATATGCAGCAAGACGGGGTGCCTTATCGCTTGGCAGTACAATACAGCCTAAATTATGGTGCGGTAACTGCGGTAACTATTCAAATCGGTGGTAATACTCTGGATAGTATTTATGCGGCGCATACTACTGTTTATAACTCTTTAGCACCGTATTATTATTTACCAACTGAACTTTATTTTAGCGCGGGGATGCTTGCTAATTTATGGTTTTTTCCGTTATCACTTGGGCAAACTGGTATTACGGTAAATGCATCAAATCGACAGTTGGGTACGCTTGATATTTCTATTGCCAATGTAAAGGGTTGGAGTGGAACTGTAGATGATAATGGGGACCCCATATTAGTCACCGAACCTCTTTTATTCACGGTTCCCGGTACTTCTATTGAAGATATGGGCGGTTATTATAAGCAAGTAGGTGGTGAGCAATTTGAGTTTGTACCGTCATACGATGTACAGCTTTACGGCAAAGACTCGCTTATGTCATTTCACGTAATAGAAACGGTTGATAGTGAAGGCGCCGCAACTCAAGTGATCGATCAGGTAGCACAAAATTATTTTAAGGCGCCGCAAATGCTCTGTGCTGGTCCGGCTTCAGGTGGTTACGAGTTAATGATCAATGTCGGCGATGATGTACGCGAGAAAATTATTACATGGATTGCCGGCGATGACTACATTCGCGATTGCGACTTGGTGTTTAATTATTCGGCTAATGGCAATGTCCTCACTTCGGTCACTTCGCTTAACCACAAAGTATCGTTTGGATTATCAGGTGGCCGAGCGGTGTCGGTTTCATATTGGCGCTAGCGTTAAAGGTAAGAGGTAAACAAAATGACAACGAATTTATTTACTATAAAAAGAATTACTGGGTTTGCGAGTCTGCTTTTATTAACCGCTTGTGTAAAGCACCGTGACATTCGCAATGGTTTGCTTGATGAAGCTATTTATTTAGATAAAGCACCGCTTACTGCAGTAAATCCCAAAATTGCCGGGTCGCTAGATGATGGCTGGTTATTTAAAACTACTATAGTTAAGGCCGCCTCACCTAATGGTGGCGCTGATTACGCGTTTCCGGGTTTTCAAAGCGATACTAAATATATTAAATTTCGTTTTAGCAAAGAAGCGCTGCAGATTGTTGATGGCAGCTCATTGCAAAACGATGACCCGGAAGATAACAATGATAATCTCGCAACTACCACCGAACGCGTGCTTATAGAATTTGCCGGCAGCCATGTTGATGTCAAGCTGCGTGAAAATCTTGATGGTGAGCGCACTAACTATTTAGAAGAAAACACCGAAGAACCCTGGCAAAAACGGCAAAAGTTTAAAGTCAATTTAGCAGAAACCTCGCTTGACCCAATTACTACTATGGCCTGGTACTATGGCGACTTTATGCATGATTGTGTGACGCCAGTAAGCGCTACGGTGGTACCCAACAGCTTTGCATGGGACGATCAAGAGCAATACCTAAGCTGGGTGATTGAGGCAAATTACATTCTTACAGTTGATGGCGGCTGCTATGATATGACCAACTTAATCACTGGGGCAGGCACTGCAACAGTTCAATATCGCATGTCGTTTTATCGCCCAGGGGCAAGTGATTTTGTCAGTGAAACAATTGCTGAGAAAGACCCGGTAAATAAAAAATATGGCGTCTTTCAAGTAATGCAAGTATATCGCGATAGCAACAGTGGTTTATTGGGTGCAAAAAATTTATTGCAACGCTATAACCCCAACCGCACAACACCTCTAGTCTATTATTTTGCTCAAGGTTTCCCCGAAAAATACAAAGCATTATTTAGCGAAATTAAAGATACGACTAACGCGGTGCTAACTGCTGCTGGTGCTAAACTGCAAATAGATTTTCAAGACTATAATGCTGGTGGTATCGAGCGACAGTTTGGCGATATTCGCTATAGTTTCGTTGTCTGGAACCAAGATATCGATATTACCCGCGGTCTGTTAGGTTATGGTCCCTCAACTGTCGACCCACGCACAGGTGAAGTGATTAGTGCTGATGTTAATCTTTATAATGTCGGCATGGATTATTACCGCTTTATGATTCAAGACTATCTTGAACGGGTTGGGGCCTTGCAAACTGATGCTAATACACCATGGGAGCAACAAGCATGTAATGAAGGTGATACCACAGCGCCTAGTGATTCATCAAAGCGTTTTGCCTCGGGTTTATTTAACGAGATTAGGCGTACCTTGCAGCTAGATAGTGCTCACAATACTGGTAATACGACTGACTTTGTTCCTGAAATTGCGCAAGATAAAACAACATATCTTACCTACTACAATCAGCTAGCAAATGAGTTGCGTTTTGCTGATCCGCTTTACAACCCTTATGTATACAATACCGCCAATTCGTATCTTGATGAGTTAAAATCGCAACAAGAGGTCGAGCATGAATTTCAAAGTGAAATGAATCGCATTTTGCTTAATCAAGATCCATTTAATGCAATATCACCTACAACACTTGTGGGCATCAATAAACATCAAGAGTTTTTCGCTAAGTTACGCGATTATAAAAAAAATCACGAGCAATTTAGGCAAAACTTGCAAAGGTTACATAAAACCGACTGCGTTTATACTTTTGACGCCAATGATGCCATTACTACAATTTCACAAAGCGCCCGTAAATGTGTAAACGGGTTTTATGAATCAAATGAACAGTATTCCGAGCGTATTATTGAAAACATTGTATTTCATGTGGCCCTACATGAATTTGGTCATACCCTGGGGTTACGTCATAATTTTTATGGTAGCGTTGATGCTTTACATCAGCTCGAAGGCCAAGTGTCATCTTCAGTAATGGATTATATTCGTGCGACTGAAGAAGCAGCAACCCCACGCGATTGGGGTGAGTATGACAAGGCGGCATTAAGTTGGATATACGGTACCACTGACGTTCGTAGTACTCAGATGCAAAAAGATTTTCTTTATTGCACTGACGAACATGCGGATTTTTCACCTTTGTGTACACGCCACGACCTCGGGGTAACACCAGCACAGATAGTACTCAATGCTATCGAGCGTTATGATATGCTTTATGAATTGCGTAACCGTCGCGCCTATCGCACTTTTTGGGATACCACAACTTACTCATCATATATTTATGACGCTATTTTTCCGCTGCAACGCATGTGGTACCTCGCCATTTTTACTTGGGGTGGTGGTGGTATTCAAGAGACTTTAAAAATGCTTGATCAACTTCAGGGTACAGTTAAGAGTGATAGTGAGTATAATACTATTGCAGCGGATTTCTATAATGATATAGCCGCAACCAATGCTTTAACTATGGCATTTTATAATGCGGTGCTTAATCAACCATCATCGTCGCGCAATTATAGTACTGAGTACGATTCATATTATGGTGATGTCACGCGCCTTGGCATTATCATAGATAAACTCTTTGCGACATTGGCGTTTATGGATCTGCAAGAAGTGTGGAACTACGACCCCAATATCTACACCTATGTAGCTATGTTTGATGCGCCCTTTGGGACGCTAAGTGCGGCAGTGGCATTAGAAGTTCTTGATGGTATGCTTGGTGCAAATTATGACACTTTCCCATGGTTTAAATATTTGGCGCTTGAATATTTTGCTTATGTAACTAATACCAATTTAGTGGATGATATATCGTTTAAAGACCGCATTGCTATTCGCCGCTTTAACAATCAGGCAGATTTAGAAGCAGAATTTGGTATTTACGCCATACCCGATGCTTTACGTTTAGATAACACTTCGCAAATATTTATCTATAACGGTGAGCAATATGTTTATACGTTCATTGCTGAGCGCGGTTGGCACCTAGTAGCTAATAAGTCACGCAATCCTGTAAGTTATCAATACATGCGAGATTTTAATGAGTCTTTACGCGCTGGCGCGAGTAAGTCTTTAGATAATTATGGATTAAAAATTCTACTTACCTATTATGAATACTACAACAACTTTTCTGGGCAATAAGCATGTTACGCTTATATTTAATAGCATTTATTCTGGGGCTAGTAGCTGCAGCGCAAAGTGCTGCGGCGCAAAGTACTGAAGCAGAAGATCCTAATGAAGTTGTCGGGCAAGATTGGGCAACCAATACAGAAGATACAGCAACTGAAGATGAAGATACTGAAGATACTGCTACAGAAGATGAAGATGCAGAAAACGAAGATGTCAAAGAAGATAGCAGCGAACCGGCAACTAATAACCAAGCAGATGTTGACATCTCATTTCCAGAAGAATTTGAACCCGCTGCGCAACCCTCTGTAAATGACGTCCCGGCAGATTCGCAACAAAATGAAACGGGCCATCCTGAAATAGAAGAACCAGACTTTGGTAATATTCTCGCACCAATAGAAAGACAGAAAGATAAAGATGATCAACAGGTAACAGATCTGCCTTTGCACAAGCGTGATGAAGAAATTAAATCAATTAAATCAACTGACAAATCAGCAATTGAGCAATCTGAAAACAAGGCTGCTGAAAACAAGGCTGCAAAAACTACGACAGCTACTACGCTTGATTTACCACTTAAAATACCTTGGACGCTTACCGGAATTATTACCTATTCAGGTAGAATTATTAATGATGCTTCACAAAGTGGCGCCTATCATCGCATGTTACGCTATAACCTGAGTGGTAATTTTGAAGTCATCCCTAAAGCTTCAGTATTTATTTTCACTGGTCTTGAACAATTTTTTATTGATGACCCTAACGAGTCGGGATTGATATTAGAAGATACAATTTTAGGGGCGCTATACCAACATGATTTGCCAATTAACGGCACCTCGATCGTGTGGCTAGATGGCAAACAACTAAAGTTAAAGCAGCAGTTTCGTCTTTATCTGCCCACATCTCCTGGTGGCGCGGTTTATGGCCATAGCTACCATGATGGATTTATATTAGGTCCACAGTTACGTACTGAAGGCATGCTTGAAGTTATGGCCAAATTAAATGTTGGCTATGAAATGCGTGGTCGCTACCTATTTTATAAGTATGCCGAACAGAATGGTCAAAAGGGTGGCATGAACCCCCAATGGGAGTTCTACGCCAGACTTTTTGTACTTTATGATCTG
Organism: Deltaproteobacteria bacterium; assembly: GCA_016931625.1. NCBI lineage: Bacteria > Pseudomonadati > Myxococcota > Myxococcia > Deltaproteobacteria bacterium. Next base: position 16,707 of record JAFGEK010000218.1, read on the forward strand.
TATGATTTTGGAGTATACGGCACAATGCAACTCGGCGCTGATGTAAGTAGTGGTTGGGTTAGATGTTATGCATCACGCGAAAACTATAAATCACCCGTAAGTGCACAAGCACTGTGGGTGCAAGATTATGACTGGACTGTTTCGGTAACCTATAGTCCTATAGCCCAATTCAATGTTGCTATGGTTATTGAACAATATGGTTTAGTGCGAGATGACGGCACGATTAATACTCCATTGGTTAAACGCGAAGAAACTGAATTGAAGTTGATGTTAACGGCGATATATTGAAAACATAAGATCCCTCCTCACTTAAGTTCGTTCGGGATGACACGATCGTAGCCTCCTCACTTAAGTTCGTTCGGGATGAGTGTGAGCCGCAGGCATAGCAGGCTCAGTCATAAGTTAAATGGTGAGATGAAAGGAGCATTAATGAATGATGTGACTTAAATCAAAGCTTACCCGTGCGAGTCCGTGCTTGTACGGAAATCGTTGGTCGAAGGATCATATCCCTAAGCAGCCAGCACTGCACAGTAATGGGCAGTGACGAAGGGGCCAGCCAACGATACTTGGGAGGTGTCACGATTCAGCCTTAAGCAGTGTGCCAGCTTCTTCATTTTAGTGAAGCACTGGGCTTCATTCATGAAGCCTTTTGTTGCGGCAAATACGGTTAGCAGCAAAAGACTGTTAAGGTGGTTGGTGATATCACCTAAGAAAATGGCTAGTTATGCTGACCGGTGAGGACCCACGGCATCCCTATAAAGGTAAACCTGACCTATAAGTCTATGATGAAAGAGTCAGAATATGTGTCGGTTGGCGAAAAGGCTAAAGCCGTACGCCGGTAAATATGGGGAAGTAACCCCATTGCGACAATGGGGAGAAAGAGGTTTTCACCTCTCTCTCACCCACTCGTTAATTTTTATGTTGCCGGGACTTTTGGAGAAGTTACAAAAGAAATTGCTAACAGCTTAAAAATACGAGAAAAAATCATGCCTTCCCCCTTTTAGTGCTGACTCTTAGTCTCATTTTTCACTTTTATCGGAATTGGATTCCTACTTTCGTAGGAATGACGAGGAGTTACGTAAAACTCTC
>JAFGEK010000219.1 GCA_016931625.1 Deltaproteobacteria bacterium
ACAAACTTAAAGAGCCGGATGCGTAAATTGCGCACGTAAAGGTTCTGTAAGGAGCAGTGGTTGGAAACAACCACTGTTTACTTGATGGCTTCAAACGCATTTGTAAGAGCAAGAATTGACGAAAAACTTAAAAATCGAGCTGCTGCGGTTTTAGCAGAGATGGGTCTTACTGTTTCTGATTTGGTTCGTATTGTATTGACCAAAGTGGCAAATGAAAAAGCTTTACCATTTGAAATGCGACTGCCAAATAAACTAACCGCAGAAACTTTAGCTAAAAGCGAGTGTGGTGAAAATGTGCATAAGGCTAAAGATGCTGAAGATCTCTTCAATCAACTTGATATCTAATGCGCACGCCAAGCTATTCAGGTCACCCACTACTCTGCATTACCGCTATCAATATAATTTAAGATAATTTAGTAGAAACTGCATTAGGGTATTAATTATTAAGCATCCTAATTTTATCTCTAAGTTCACAGTATCTTAACCAAAGATCTTGAGCTTCAAGATTTATATCATCTCTATTTTTTGCTAGCTGCTCAATGTTATGCCTCTTTATTAATACTTTTGCAATGTTGCATCTTCTTATCGCAGTGTCATAGTTAAACATAGCGCAATCAGATAATCCATAATTAATTAGCCAAAGTTCCTTGGCAATGGTCGTCGTGCAGAAGTCTGACGGTGTAAAACCATGATCCGTCATTATCTCATTCTCATTGTTGCTTTTGGCTTGCGCCTGTTTGAGCCGGTATCGAGCCTGCGAAGCTGCGTGGTTGCGACGACCGATATGGGTATTTTGATAATCAGCGCGGTAACGCCGTTTAGCTTTAATCCTATGCTGCTTGCTGCACTCGTTGTCGGGACAGTAGTAATTGCCATGGTCGCAACACCGACAGATCACAACTCGTTTGCTACAGTGCGCGCAAAAGAAAACTCTATAGCTATCGCATGTTTTTGACAAACCACACCGCACAGGGACTGGACTAATACAGTGGTGAGTTACATCTGCCGAGGTCAACTTCTCGTGAATTAAGTATTGGTTAATTTCACCAAATACGACATTGACGCTGTATCAGTGCAACTAACGGAAGCGAAAAATTACCAGCAATTTCAAGCTATTGTACATTTTATTATAAATTCTCTTGTGTATTTGCAATTCATCTATTAATCTAGATGAATAGATGAATACAGTTACTCTATCTCAGTCTTTCGTAAATCGCATCGAGGCACTTGCTGATACGACGCGACTGCGTATTTTGCGCATTCTTGATAAACATGAGCTTGGGGTAACAGAACTTTGCGATATTTTACAAATAGCCCAATCGACCCTAAGCCATCATCTTAAACAGCTTGCTGAAAATGGTTTTGTGTTAAGTCGGCGTCAAGCAACCTCAAACCTCTATCGCCTAAATAATACTGGTCTTGATGAAACTGCGGCCAAGTTATGGGAGTTAGCCCGTTTAGAAGCTGTAAGTTGGCCAAGTGCCAATCAAGATGATTTACGTCTTAGGCATCATTTAGAAAAACAAAGTGATAGTCGTCGTTCATTTTTTGCAGAAACTGCACATCAATGGGATGCGCTACGTTCTGAACTTTTTGGCGATAGTTTTACCAATAATGCCATGCTCGCATTATTACCCCATGATTGGGTGATAGCTGATTTGGGCTGTGGTACTGGTCTTATTGCTTCGCTGCTTGCACCTAATGTTCGACAAGTTATCGGCATTGATGAATCGCCAGATATGTTAGCAGCAGCCCGACAACGTGTTGCTGCATTTGACAATGTTATACTTAAGCAAGGCGCACTTGAAGCATTGCCGCTGCAATTAGCAAGTTGTGACGCTGCGCTTTTGGTTTTAGCTTTGAGTTATGTGCCAGACACTCATGCTGTGCTAGGCGAATTAGCTCGCGTAGTGCGACCAGGTGGGCGAGTTGTTATTGTCGATTTAATAGAACACGAGCGCGAAGACTTTCGCCAAAAAATGGGGCAGCAATGTCTAGGATTTGCCATCAATGATATTAAAACAATGCTTAATAACGTTGGTTTTGCTAAAGTTGATGCACGCACATTAGCACCACAAGCAAATACTAAAGGACCAGCGCTATTTTTAGCTACCGCACAACGCACAACTAGTGGACAAAAAATTGCAAATAGCATCGTATCCGCCCCTACTTTCGTGAATACAGGTGCAGCTAAACTAGCAAACGAAATTAATAAACAAACAAATTTAGTTTCTCGCTTTCGCGTGAATGACGATGAGAGCAATGATTATCAAAACCAACAACGGAGTATTACACCAATGCCGCAAATAAAAAAATTCTCAGAATCACAAAAAGGTCTTGAATATAAAGTTGCTGATTTATCACTGGCATCTTGGGGTCGTAAAGAAATTAAGTTAGCTGAGCAAGAGATGCCTGGCCTTATGGCCATACGCGAGCGTTACGCAAAAGAGCAACCACTCAAAGGTCAACGCATTACTGGCTCGCTCCATATGACCATTCAAACTGCGGTGCTCATTGAAACATTAAAAGCATTGGGTGCTGATATACGCTGGGCTTCCTGTAACATTTTTTCAACTCAAGATCATGCCGCAGCCGCAGCGGTGGTGGGACCGCAAGGCACCATCGAAAAACCTTGCGGTGTACCAGTCTTCGCCTTCAAAGGTGAAACCCTCGAAGATTATTGGGAGTGCACCGAACGCGCTCTTAACTTTGGCAGCGGCCAAGGACCAACCCAAATTGTTGATGATGGTGGTGACGCCACTTTACTAATTCACAAAGGTTTAGCTTTTGAGAAAGCTGGTCGTGTACCTGAACCAACTGCAAATGATAGTGAAGAATTCTCGGTAGTATTGCGTTTGCTAGCAGGCTTGCTAAAGCAAGACTCTAAACGCTGGCAAAAAGTTGCGAGTGAATGCCATGGGGTTACCGAAGAAACTACTACCGGTGTGCATCGTCTTTATGAAATGCAAAATAATGGCACGCTGCTTTTTCCTGCGATCAATGTTAATGATAGCGTTACTAAAAGCAAATTCGATAATCTTTATGGCTGCCGCCATTCACTAGTTGATGGTATTATGCGCGCCAGCGACGTAATGCTTGCCGGTAAAATTGCGGTAGTTTGTGGCTACGGTGATGTGGGTAAAGGTTGTTGTCAATCTCTGCGTGGGCAAGGTGCTCGCGTTATTGTTACTGAGATTGACCCTATCTGTGCCTTACAAGCTGCAATGGAGGGTTACCAAGTGCAAACGCTTGATGATGTTGTAGCAATAGCTGATATATTCATTACCGCCACTGGCAATTGCGATGTAATTACTGCTGCTCACATGTCGTGTATGCGCGATGGCGCTATTGTTGGTAATATCGGCCACTTTGATAACGAAATTGATATGGCTGGGCTTAAAAAGGTGTCAGGTATAAAACACACCAACATTAAACCCCAGTATGATAAATGGACTTTTACTGATGGTCATAGTGTGCTGATTCTTGCCGAGGGGCGTTTGCTTAATCTTGGGTGCGCTACTGGTCATCCGTCATTTGTGATGTCGAATAGTTTTACTAACCAAGCCTTAGCGCAAATCGAACTTGCTACCAAAAGCAGTGCTTACGAAAATAAAGTTTATACCCTGCCAAAACATTTAGATGAAATGGTTGCGCGTTTTCACTTAGAAAAAATTGGCGTCAAATTAACAAAGCTCAATGAAAAGCAAGCTGCTTATATTGGCGTTAGTGTTACAGGGCCATTTAAGCCAGAGCATTATCGATATTAAATGCACCTACTTTGTCATATAAAGCATTTGCTTTAAAAAAATATAAAGATACTTTTTTACCCAGCAATTGCATTTTTATTAAAGTTCTGTCGACAACTCGCGATGATCTATATATATGATCGATTTCGTTATCTTGCTATCCCTTACAACTAGCGGATTAGTATCATGGGACATGGCTTAACTTGGTTAAAATTACTACCTGGTTATCAACAAATTGAAGCTTATCTTACTGCTCAAGCAAGCAAAGTGGGGCAAGGCCAGGGTTTCTTGTTTGGTAACGTCATTTCAATTCAACACGTTATAGCTGCATTACTTGTAGTAATAGTATTGCTTATTGTAGGCTTACGTGCCCGGGCTGACTTAGCTAGCCGAGAAGATCAAGGGCTGATCCCTAGTCCTCGTATTTCGGTGCTAAATTTTATCGAATATGCGCTTGAGTCTTTATACGGGCAAATGCGCCAAATCATGGGCGGTGATGCTAAACGCTATTTCCCGGTAGTGGCTGCATTTGCGTTATTCATCTTCTTTTCAAATCTATTAGGATTAGTGCCAGGATTTGAACCGCCAACCAACAATTGGAATACTACCTTTGCTTGTAGCTTTTTTGTATTTCTTTACTACAACTGGCATGGTCTGCGCGCTTATGGTCTTCATCATATTGCTCATATGGCAAACCCCATTGGCACATGGTGGGGTTGGTTTTTAATGCCGCTACTGTTCCCAATAGAAATTATTAGCCACATTGCTCGTCCTGGTTCATTAGCCATTCGTCTTTCTGCTAATATGGTTGGTGATCATGCGGTGATTACGGCATTTTTGGGGTTAGTGCCAATATTAATACCACTGCCCTTTATGGTCTTAGGTTTAATTGTTTGTACTGTACAAACTCTAGTGTTTGTTTTGTTAACCACTATTTATATTGCTTTAGCTACGGCTGACAGTCATGAGCATGAAAAGGCTTAAAGCTTAAAGCCGCAAAGTTAAACTTTATTATGTGTTTATTGGTTATAGTCGCCAAAAATTAATTGATGTTGCTAGGTGCAAAGGTGAGAAGGTTTTGAGAAGGAGAGAGGCGCACTAAAGTGGGATCAGGCAGCTATAACTCTTAATTAAAAAAGGAGTTAGTCGTGATAAAGAAACTTGTTAAACTTTTTGCAAGCATTAGTGCTTTTGTTGCAGTAGCCCTTGCTGCTGCCTCTACATTTGCACAAGAAGCTGCTGCTGCAAGCAGCAGTAATGTTGGCACTGGCACTGGTATGCTCGCCATCGCTGTAGCAGTTGGTATTGGAATTGCTGCTTTTGGTGGGGCTTTTGGCCAAGGTCGCACCGCTGCTGCTGCCTTAGAAGGCATCGCGCGCAATCCTAATGCCTCTGATAAAGTCTTCGTACCTATGATTCTAGCATTAGCCTTTATCGAATCCTTGGTACTGTTTACTTGGGTATTAATGCTGCTAATGCAATTAAAAATATAATTTTTCACGTTTGTGGCGTTGACATAAGCAGGCGAGCAGGCGTATCGCTCGCTATTTATAGCTTATAAGGTATAAATACTATGACGCCACGCCCACCATCGAATTTTGCTTCTTTATTTGAAACAATTATCGAAGATATACGCATCCACTTAGCTGCTTCGGTTGATAAAAGTTTGACAGATTTCTCACGACGCCTAACCCGTCTTGAACGACGATTTGCGCAATTAGATGTTTCTAAACCTTTAACAAACACACCTATTGCAAATACAACTCGTACCTGTTCTTTATGTGAACGCTCGTCAATGGCGCGTGGTTTATGTTCAGCGCACTATCAACAGTGGCGTTATCGGCAGCGTAAAAGTAAAAATATACAAAAAGAAAGCTTGGCTACTGCAAAACGTTATGTATTTACATCGCCATTAAAAACGAACAATAAGCAAACTCCTGCTAATGAATATGTAACGGCAGCATTTGAAAATAACGCTGTTCATGTTGATACGACTTTACCCACTAACGATTGTAAATAATGCCCGGTATAACTTGCAGTATTTTTTGCTACTGCTTCTGGTGTGCCAGTGGCCACAATAGTACCGCCGCCATTTCCTCCTTCAGGGCCAAGGTCAATAATATGATCTGCTGATTTAATAATATCTAAATTGTGCTCAATCACCAACACGGTATTGCCAAGATCAACTAAGGTGTTTAGTACATTTAGTAGATTTTCAACGTCGCCAAAATGTAACCCGGTAGTAGGTTCATCAAGAATATAAAATGTTCGTCCAGTTGCACGGCGCGATAACTCACGTGATAGTTTCACGCGCTGGGCTTCGCCACCTGATAATGTAGTCGCACTTTGACCAAGTTTAATGTACCCCAACCCAACATCTTTTAAAGTTTCGAGTTTGCGCTTAATTACAGGAATGGCTGCTAAAAAATCTAAGGCTTCATCAACAGTCATCTCCAGAATATCTGCGATGTTGGCCCCGCGATATTTAATTTCTAAGGTTTCACGATTATAACGTCGGCCATTACAATGCTCACAAGTGACATAGACATCTGCTAAAAAGTGCATTTCAATTTTTATAACGCCATCACCTTCGCAGGCTTCACAACGGCCGCCTTTAACATTAAATGAGTAACGGCCAGCACCATATCCACGTGCACGACTTTCGGGTAAATTGGCAAATAGATCGCGCAATAACGAAAAAAGGCCAGTATAAGTGGCCGGATTTGAACGTGGAGTACGACCGATTGCGCTCTGATCAATATCAATGATCTTATCAATATATTTTTGCCCTTCAATTTTATCAAAAGGAGCTGCGTCTAAACCAGCTCCTTCACCAAAAGCATGCATTAAGGCAACCGCAAGCGTGTCATTAATTAATGTACTTTTTCCGCTGCCAGAAACACCAGTAACACATACTAATTTACCTAATGGAATTTCAACATCAATACCTTGTAAGTTATTACCACGAGCGTTGCGCAACCCTAATGAAAGCCCATTACCTTCACGACGCTTTTGCGGAACATCAATTTGCCTCTGCCCTGAAAGAAATGCACCGGTTAGCGACTTGGGATTAGCACAAATTTCTTCGGGCCTACCTGCAGCAACTATTTCACCGCCATGCACTCCTGCGCCCGGTCCCATATCAATGAGATAATCGGCGGCGCGAATAGTATGTTCATCATGTTCAACTACAACCACGGTGTTACCAAGATCACGCAAATGTAATAAGCTTTGTAGCAAACGCGCGTTATCACGTTGATGTAAACCAATAGATGGTTCATCAAGCGCATAAATTACCCCACGTAAAGCACTACCAATTTGGGTTGCCAACCTTATGCGTTGTGCTTCACCGCCAGATAGGGTAGCTGCGCCGCGATCAAGTGATAAATATGCCAGCCCTACATTAATTAAAAAATTAAGACGTGAATCAATTTCGCGCAATATTGGCAAAGCAATTGTTTGTTCACGTTTTGTAAGTTTAAGTTCTGCAAAAAATACCCGAGTGGCATCAATACTTTTTGCACATACTTCATGTACTGATGCACCGCCGATGGTAATGGCTAAAGCCTCAGGTTTAAGGCGCATACCAGAACAAAGGCTGCATGGTTTTTGCGCCATAAAATCTTCTACTCGCTTGCGTATTTCTTCGCTTTTGGTCTCACGCATGCGCCGCGAAAGCTCAGGAATTATGCCAGAAAATTTACGCTTGGCAGTTACACGATGACGTTCGCTAATATATTTAAACTCAAACTCTTGTTCTCCACTACCATAAAGAATGACATCACGAAAACGCTTATTTAGTTTTTTCCATGGTGTATCAAGCGATTGTTTATATTCAGTTGCTATGGTTTTAAACATGTTAGAAAACCATGGCCCACCAAAACCAAGAGAAGCTTCAAATGGAGCGATGGCCCCCTGCTTAATAGACTTTTCAGGATCAGGAATTATACGTTCAAGATCAAAATCAAGGGCCCGCCCTAAACCATCACAATTTGGACATGCACCAAAGGGACTATTAAAAGAAAATAAACGTGGCTCAATATCAGGATAAGAAATACCGCAATCTTCACATGCAAAATGTTCTGAAAATAATAGTTCTTGTTGATTATTGTTGTTTACTTTTTTCTCGTCATTCCCGTATTTGTATTTTTCGTCACTCCCGCCTTTTGTTCCCCCGTCATTCCCGCGAACGCGAGAATCCATAGCATTTTGCACTAAAGCAATTGCATTACCATTAGCGCGCTTAAGGGCAAGTTCAATTGCATCAGTTAACCTAGTCTTAATTTCTGGCTTAACAATTAAACGGTCAATGACTAATTCAAGAGAATGCTTTTTATTTTTATCAAGAGTAATCTCTTCGGTGAGATCGATAATTTCTCCATCAAGACGCATCCGCACAAAACCATCTTTACGAAAACTATCTAGCTCACGTTTAAACTCGCCTTTTTTACCTTTAATAACCGGTGCTAAAATTTGTACGCGTGTCCCCAAAGGCAACGCTAATATTGCATCGGTAATTTGTTGTACGGTTTGTGCTTCAATAGTTTTACCACATTGATAACAATGCGGCTTACCAATACGAGCGAATAATAAACGCAAATAATCATATATTTCTGTAAGCGTGCCTACGGTTGAACGTGGATTACGACCAGTAGTTTTTTGCTCAATAGCAATAGCTGGTGACAGACCATCAATATGCTCAACATCAGGCTTTTTGTTTTGCTGTAAAAACTGGCGTGCATAAGTAGACAATGATTCAACATAACGACGTTGCCCTTCGGCGTATAGCGTATCAAAAGCTAAAGAGCTTTTACCACTTCCCGATAAACCGGTTATTACTACCAATTTATCTCGTGGAATAACTACATCAATATTTTTTAAATTATGCTCACGCGCACCACGAATCAGAATTTCGTTCATGCTAAATCATCCGAAGTTATACAAATGTTCAGTATGGGCAAACCAATAAAACTAATAAAAAAATTTTGCAAGGGGTAAAAGTAACTATTTTTGCTATATGAATAAGTCAGCTACTTTTGCGTTTTAATTGTCTTTATTATAATAGATAATCCAATGATACAAACACCATCATCAAATGATATTCGTCTGCCAGCAACGCTTTGATAGTTTTCGTAAAGCATTAGCTCACCTGCAAGAAGCATTGCAAAATGGTGCTGCTACACTTAATCAACTTGAAAAAGAAGGGGCAGCACAACGTTTTGAATTCACTTTTGAACTTGCGTGGAAAACCCTGAAAGATTTTTTAGAATTTAATGGGGTAAAATTGGCATCGGTAACACCAAAAAGTGTCATTAAGGCTGCTTTCGCCGCTAGGATTATTAAGGATGGTCAGATTTGGATAGATATGCTGCTACAAAGAAATGCTTTATCGCACAAAAATGATGGTAACGCATTAAGTAATGGTTTAGAAATAATTTCTACTCAATATCTTGGTGAACTTAGCAGATTTGCAGATGATTTACTAAAACAAGGTACTTAAATGACCAAACAGTGCCAGACACCACTAACCTACCAATATTATTAGCTATTTTATACTATTAAGACTACGCAGCATCATCTGCTCATGTTAATATTAATAATTACTGCTGCTTATTTTTATTATTTCTGGTATTATTCGCGGCTCTTCTTTGGAGGATTTATTCAAAATGAGTAGTAAGCTGCAAGTTGGAGTGCTGGGTGCGACCGGCATGGTTGGTCAACGTTTTATTTCATTATTAGCCGAGCATCCTTGGTTTAATATAAAAATCGTAGCCGCAAGCCCTCGTTCTGCTGGACGTATCTATAGTGAAGCAGTTGGTGAGCGCTGGGCGCAAAATTCACCGATTCCCGCTAACATTGCTTCACTTATTGTTTACGACGCTGCACAAGTTGCAGAAATTGCAAGCAACGTCGACTTGGTTTTTTGTGCGGTTGATATGCCCAAAGCCGATACCGCTCGTCTTGAAGAAGACTATGCTCGTCATGAAACTCCGGTGATTTCAAATAACTCCGCACATCGAAATGCCGCTGATGTACCAATGATGGTGCCAGAGGTTAATTGGCAACACGCTGAGGTTATTAATATTCAACGGCGTCGTCTTGGCGTAAAGCGCGGGTTTATTGCTGCTAAACCCAATTGTTCTATTCAAAGTTATGTTCCAGCACTGCATCCGCTAATGTCCTTTGGTATCGACAAAGTCGTAGTCAGCACTTATCAAGCCATAAGTGGTGCAGGCAAAACCTTTGCCGCTTGGCCAGAGATGGTTGACAACGTCATCCCCTTCATCAAGGGCGAAGAAGAAAAAAGTGAGCAAGAACCGCTTAAAATTTGGGGGCAAATTGGTGCAAGCGGTATTATCAATGCGACCCAACCTGTGATCTCAGCGCAATGTATTCGCGTACCAGTAAGTGATGGTCATATGGCCACGGTGTTTGTACAGTTTAAGCAAAAACCAAACAAAGAAGAAATTATTAAGTGTTGGCGAGAATTTGTCGGCAAACCACAGCAACTTCAATTGCCCTCAGCTCCAGTGCCATTTTTAACTTATTTTGAAGATAATGCACGACCACAAACCAAACTTGACCGTGACAACGGCAATGGTATGGGTGTCACCATTGGTCGCCTGCGTGATGATGCTATATTCACCTATCGCTTTGTTTGCTTGTCACACAATACTTTGCGTGGTGCGGCTGGTGGCGCGGTATTAACCGCTGAGTTGTTAAAGGCTCAAGGTTATTTAGAAGCAAAGTAACGGTGTCATACACCACTAATTAGCTATAATTATTAACTTTTATGGATTTACTGAGCTTTTTGCCGTAGCATCATGTGATATCTCCGCACCGTTTCCTATAAACCGGCATCTAAACAAGTAGATTGTTTTAAAATTTAAATATTAACGCTTGTAAGTGATGACGGAGATGACTTTGTTACAAAAAGCATACCCCACTAAAGCCAAAGTAAAACCAGCTTTAATAGCTTTCTTTGATACTAAACCATACGATGAAGTTGCCTTTAGTAAACATCTGCCTAAAAATTTTCAACTGCATTTTCTTGAATCTCGTCTCGGACCTAAGACCGCCAAGTTAGCTGATGGTCACTCTATAGTTTGTGCTTTTGTTAACGACGACTTATCAGCACCTGTATTAAAGCAGTTAAAAGAGCGTGGTGTTGAGCTCATTGCTTTACGCTGTGCAGGTTACAACAACATTGATATTAAAACCGCCGCCAAACTTGGTATCTCGGTAGTACGAGTTCCGGCTTATTCGCCTCATGCTGTTGCTGAACATGCCGTAGCTTTAATCTTGACGCTCAATCGCAAAACTCATCGAGCCTTTAATCGCGTGCGCGAAGGTAATTTTAGCTTAAGTGGTCTGGTGGGTTTTGATTTACATGGTCGTACGATTGGTATTGTCGGCCTTGGTAAAATTGGGCACAGTTTAGCAAAAATAATGCATGGCTTTGGCATGCAAATATTAGCATATGATACTTTCCATGATGAGGGTTTCGCTAATCAATATAATCTTAAATATGTAGAACTCGATGAATTATTACGTAAATCTGACATAATTAGTTTGCATACCCCGCTATTACCTGAAACCTATCATATGATTAATAACGAACGTATTAGCATAATGAAACGTGGTATTATTATTATTAATACTAGCCGCGGTGGCTTAGTTGATACTAGAGCTTTAATTAAAGGACTAAAAAGTGGGCAAATCGGTGCCGCGGGTTTAGATGTATATGAAGAAGAAAGCGCCTACTTTTTTGAAGATCGCTCTGCTGAACTCATTACTGATGATACGCTGGCACGTTTGATGACTTTTCATAATGTTCTAATAACCAGTCATCAAGCTTTTTTAACCGTTGAAGCCCTCGATAATATTGCGCAAACTACCTTAGCGAATATCGATGAATATTATCGTGGTCTTAGAGGTAAACAACTAACTAATGCTGTGTCTAATTAGGGGGTGTCTCTAACTATTCAGCACCGGTAATAGTCCTTCATTATTTGCTAATTGCTGTTGGTGATTGCTAATCATCTGATTTAGTTCTTCGCTAGGCAATGAATGGCGCTCACGAATTTCAATCGCCTGCACTCGTCCGGTATCGACATCTTTTGCAGATACACTGACTATACCATCATAAGAAATATTAAAGGTTACTTCTATTTGTACTTCACCACGCGGAGCCGGACGAATTTCGGTTAACATAAACTCACCTAAAACTTGGTTATCAGTCATACTGCGGCTATCGCCCTGAAAAACTACAATGCGAACTACCTCTTGATTATCGCTAACTGTGGTAAATAATTTTTGCGCTACTGTTGGTATCACCGTATCTTTGGGAATGATGGTTTCAGCAATGCCACTTAACGACATTATCCCAAGATTATGTGGGGTAACATCCCTTAATACTGTTTTTGGCGTATTTTGGGTCTTGGTAACTTCTTCAGATAACAAATCGCCTTGAATAGCGGCACCAACTGCTACAACTAAATCTGGATGCACGCCAAAAGACGGATCCTTGCTAAACACTTCACGTACCCGACGTGAAATAAGGGGCATCCGTGTCATACCGCCAACCAGTATAATCTCATCAATATCTGATGGACGTAAACGTGCAGCCCGCAACGTATCAAGAAAAAACATTATCGTTCGTTCTATTAAATCCGCCACCATTTTTTCGAGGAAGGAACGCTCAAGCAAATAATCGACATGAATTGGTAGTTCACCTTTTTGTGCTAAAAAAGGCAGGGTTACTTTGGTGCTGCCTCGCTCGCTTAATTCAAGTTTAGCTTGTTCGGCAGCTTCCCATAAGCGTTGCATAGCATTGCGGTCATCAGACAATGATATGCCATGCTCAGACTCGATACGAGACAACAACCAATCGACAATGCGTTTATCGAAATCACGTCCACCTAAAAATGGATCACCAGCAGTTGCACGAACATCAATATTAGGAGGAGCTAATTCAAGTACCGAAACGTCAAAAGTACCTCCTCCTAAATCATAGACTACAATTCGTCGCTTCTGCCCATGCTGCAGCGCACCATAGGCAAGCGCAGCCGCAGTTGGCTCATTAATAATTCGAATTACATCAAGGCCCGCAATGTAACCAGCATCGCGTGTTGCTTGACGTTGATAATCGTTAAAATACGCGGGTACTGTGATCACTGCTTTTTCGATTCTCGTATTAAAATGAGTTTCGGCAATACGTTTAAGCTCGGCTAAAATTAAAGCGCTTATTTCAGCGACAGCAATAACTTTGTCACGGATTAAAATGCGTACATCACCATTGGGCCCTTCAACGCAACGATAATTAGCAGCATTGATAGCTTGCTGCGTCTGAGGATCTTTAAACGAAAGCCCCATTAAACGCTTTACCGCTACAATAGTATTTTCTGCATTTAAAACCGACTGGCGTTTAGCATTACAGCCCACCAGATGCCGACCATCAGCAGTGAATGCCACCACCGATGGCATAACATAACGTTCGCCATCACAAGGCACTACTAATGGTGCTCCATTATCAATTACAGCGACACACGAATTGGTAGTACCCAAATCGATGCCAAGAACTCGAGTCATTAATATTTAAGCTACCATGTAGTAATACGAATGCGAAAAATTCTTGCAATTCCAAGAGAGCAAATCAATAACGCGGCTTGTCATCCTCAACAATTATTTTGTAAAAACCCCAAATATTTACAGTTGTAGCATTTATGATAAATTGCACCATTGATGCCATTCATTTAAACTCCTACTCACTATGACAAACGAACATCACACCGAACTTTCTTTAGAATCTCGTCATTGGTTGCTAGCTTGGGCGCGACAAAATATTAGCGCCTTGCTCAACAATAAAGCTCCACCAGATGTAAAACCGTTAAACGCCGAAGTTACGCAACCTCGCGCTTGTTTTGTAAGTTTACACACTAAAGCAGGGGCACTGCGCGGTTGCATTGGCACTTTTGATGATTCGCCTCCTTTGTTTAAAAACATTGCTGAAATGGCAATTGCGGCCGCGACCCATGATTATCGTTTTTTACCGCTAAAAGCTGATGAACTAGATGATTGCGTTATTGAAATTTCTGCCTTAACTCCGAGAGTGCCTATCGCCCCTGAAAATGTAATTATTGGCGAGCATGGTCTATGGATTCAACGGGGTTCACGCTCAGGGGTTCTTTTGCCCCAAGTGCCCGTTAGTCAAGGTTGGGATCGTGAGACTTTTTTAGCACATACTTGCATTAAAGCTGGTTTGCCACAATCAGCATGGCAGCAGCCAGATACTATTCTTCAATCTTTTCGTGCTGAGGTATTTAGTGAAGCATAATATTCGACGTCTATTTAAACTGCTGATTAAAGCAATTATTACAATCGGTGTATTTGTAATTTTATTACGGCATGAAATTGTAACTGCTGATGGAATTAAGCAACCGATTTGGCAGGCATTGCTAGAGCAACTAGATAAAGTTGACATAAAAAGCATGTTGCCTTTTTTATTGGCAGCAATCTTCATCAAATCTATTGGCATTTTTTCATCAATGAAACGTTGGCAATTGCTGCTGCGCGGACAAGGTATTCGTTTTAATTTATGGCATATAATCGGCTCGTTTTTAGTGGGTCGCTTTCTGGGTACTTTTTTGCCCTCGACTATTGGTCTTGATGGCTACAAACTTTATGATGCCGCACGCTTTTCAGGTAAAACCGCTGAGCCTACCGCCGCTACTGCGGTTGAAAAAATAATGGGTCTCGTGGGCATTTTGTTAACTTTTACCGTTGCCCTACCTTTTGGTTACCATGTGCTTGAAGAGCACGCCATCATAGTGGCTTTAATTACGGTGCCAGTCACTTTTGCTCTGATAATTTTATTATTACTCTTTTTATTTAATCCCGAGCCGGTTACTCGTATTTTTCGCTTTTTTTCACCACGTCGTGGCAAAATCGCCGATTTCATTGATCGGGTTAGTCGTGCCGCATCTGCCTATAAGGGACGCAAAAAAATATTTCTCTCGATTATTGGCCTATCTTTCTTAGTGCATTTTTGTACCGCGACAATGTACTATTTTACCGCTTTGGCAATCGGCGTCACTAAAGCCGATTTTTGGCAAATAACTTTTGCTTCATCAATTCAAATTGTCGCCACGGTATTAAGTCCATTCACTATCGCCGGAGAAGGTGTGCGTGAAGTTGTACAAGCACTGCTGCTAGCAAAAAGTATCGGGGTTAGTGCTTCAGTACTTTCGGGTGCTTTAGGCTTTTGGGCAGCAGAAGCGCTTACGCTTTTTGGCGCAATCTTCTTATGGACACGGCGTGAAAGCTATCGACCGCGAGTTTGTGAAATTGATAATAATGCTTAGCCTGGATAAAAAAAGCAGTAAGTTTGGCACCTGGATGGAGCAGCGCGCAGATCCAGGTGCCAAACTTTTTAAAGCGCCTTTTCGCGCTAAACAACCGCTTAGCGAGCTGATACTTTGATCAGTCGTGGCGGCAGCTTCTCCCCTTCCCCGTGATTTTCTTCGTCAGCAGCTTTGAACACAAAGCGATATATAGGTTGAGATTCAACTTGATCTACATTGCCTGCTTGCGCTTCAAGGCCAAAGTCCCATCCTTCAAGTTTATAACCTTTGGCATTCTCTAGTTGTTTCATGGCCTCTTCATAGGCGCGCTCATATGGTTTAACCTCTAAGCGTTCACCCTTCATGCTCTTTTCATCAAGTTTACGCCATACTTTTGCGACATTGATGAGTTTGCCATCGTTAGCAAGCTGGACATTGATCTTGCCACCTTCACCGAGAAAACGTACTTGTTTGTCATCAACATTTATTACGCGCTCAAAAGTCACGATAACGTTTTTCTGTATGCTTTCAGATTTTTCTTGTCGGCCATCGCGTGGTATGCGATCGATCATCATACGTTGAACCTGCGGTTCATCCATATCTGCTTCAAGCAGGCCAAGCTCACTAAGTTGCCGATAGGCAAGTTCTTTGTAATCTTCTTCAGATAATTGAGCGGATACTTCTTCGTTAATACGTTCATTGCTCACGTAAGTAGCGCCTGTGCGCGTATTGAAAGCAATACGCGGATGACCATCAACTTGCTCTTTAGACACTAACCAAAGGCCTTCTTGAATGAGTTCTTCACGGAATGGCGGCGGATCAGGTAAGATAAACTTAATTTTGGGCATTTTTTCTAAAATTATAATAATCGGCGGCCATTTTGGCGCTGTGGTAGCAAACTTTGAAAGGTACTGAATATGAAAATACTTGCCAGAGGGGTTAGCGGCATTAGTAAAGGTCGTATCATAAAGTGGGGTAGTAAATGTAAAGAAACCACCAGTGGTAATACACAATGGTACAACTATCGAGTCATAGCCTGAACCGTGCAACCCAAAAATAAACGAATCAGCTACATCATAGTGCTTGTTATTGTAGTTGTCCCATATACGGTTGGTTTGGTCTTCGTGACAGTAGGCACTGGTTGAAGAACCACAGGCCATACGTAAATTTGATGATAAAGCTGGGCCCCAACGTTCAAATACATTACGCATCGCCTCTGAGTCAGCAGAGCCGTCAAAATCTTGTGGGCAGCTATAATCCCATCCACCACCTGGACAAACGCGTGGACCATGCGCGAACACTTCACACGAGCACTGCCAATAGTAACGCGAGATTCCCCAGTTGCCACAATTACCAAGCATCATGTCCTTTTGATGACCAAAATCACCAAGAGTTGACCATGATTCAGGATCACCGTGACCCGCATAGAAAAACAACATCGAGCGATCGATACCATCAGTGCCATCAGCATCCATGCCACCAGCAGTCACTGTACTATCGTTATAGTACTTGCTGGTTTGCAATTTACCAACATGAATATGACTGCGTGTCCATGTTGCGGGCACATGGTTTGGCGCGGTTGGATTTGACGCCATGTCAACGCCATAGAGAAATTCATTGGCAGTATCGATGTGCCAATCGGTGTTACCGTGGGCAGCCTTAACTGAATTAAGCGGTGGCGTGCACAAAAACCACTTTAATATGTTAGGGTCGATAGCAATCTCTGCTTGGGTTATGGCATTTGGTTTTTCTGCCACTTTAGCAAGCGTAACAGTTGATGCTTTTGCTTGCGCTTGCTCCTGTGCGGTCGCAGCTTTCGCCAAACCACATAAGGACAAGCATAAAACGATTACAGATGTTAAATGTCGCTTCATTACCAGTCTCCTGTTGAAATCTACCGTGTGTTACAGACGGTCACTTGGTCACGCATTAAACCATGACAAGCTTTTTGCCATTTTGCGCGTCTTTTGAGGGTATTCGTTGTTAACGGTTGTGATCTGACATTTTAGAGTTAAAAAAAATGCTGCGTTAGAAATAAAAACTAACGCAGCATTTTTGCGCCAAACTATTCAACCGCAATGACAACTGAATCCTGCGCGACATTACCTGATGAGTCGCTAGCCGATACCGTAATTCTATGACTACCTGATGGTAAATCAGCGTAGTTTACTAACGCACCATAACCAAGAATTTTACCACTCTCATCGTTCCATTGAATTTGCTTTTCAGAGAATTCTTTATCTTCAGCATCTTCAACACTTGCTTGAAGAATAACGTTGGCCCCACGTTTGTAAATATTACGTTGTTGCGGTTTTAAAATACGAACGTTGGGTGGCAAATTGCGTTCAAGACGCAAGCCTTTGACTTCTGTAGTGGTGCTATTTAAACCATCAGATACTACTACTTGTAGTATTCCGTCACTCGTTCCGGGTAGATTTTCAGTAGAAAAACGCAATTCTGATGATTGTTGATCGACCGCTACTGGGATGAAAGTTTCGCCTCCATCTGGACTAAAACGAATGATCGCATTTAAAGCATCTCGGTCACCATCTTCGGCTTTCCATGCCACTACCACTTCTTTTTTTAAAGCACTGCCTTCAACAGGCTGTTCGACGCGCACTGATGGGCGACTACGAGTTCGCTTGATTACACCTTGCAATTTACCTTCAATATATACTTCAACCGCGCTTGCTTCAGCTATTGCTGGTGTCGTTACCGAGAAACCACGAATCGGTTCACCTTGGCGTGAATCTAAATCTGCATAAGTATTAAACGCAGTGGTGTAAAGCTCTTTGCCATTAGCATCGAGAACGCGTAAGAATGAATCGCCTTCTTTTAATGGTATGGGTTCTTGCATTAACGAAACTAATTCATAGACTGGTTGCATCATCCATTTTTGCTCGAAAATGATGCCACGAAACACATAAGCTTTATATTGTTTTAATATCACAGGTATACAACTGCTGGTATCGTTAGTATAAACGTCTTTATACCTGCTACTTTGTATCCAAGCTTGGTTAGTATAAAGACCTGGCACCATAATGTCATAAAGCGAAGTGGGTTTAACGTTGCCAAGACCTAGGCGATCTAGGGTATCCCAGCCAGTTTCATCAATCTTGTTAGAAACATGATAGTAGCCCAAGTTATGACCGAACTCGTGGGCAAAAGTACGTTGATGTCTAGAAGTCTCGGTATTGCCAAAAGCTACATGGCCATTTATGTAAGAAAGACCATTACCGTAAAACGGATTACCACGCAGCCAGCCATATAAATAACTTGGGGTTGGACTCATTGCCACCCGTGCCGCCTCAAGGCTATTTAAAAGACTGGTACCACTGGTATCAACGTTTTGCGTCCAAGTAAGTGAGCTACCTGCAACCCGATAACGACCACTGGCGCCAGGAGTATATTCAGTAAATGGATAGATACCCCAAACAAATGCATCACCAACACCTTGAGAAATCAAGTTAGGATCTGGTGTACCTTTCTCTGCAGGATCAGCACTAGCATACTGATAATTAATGGGCATGCCTACAATACTAGGAGCACTACGGCAAGCAAACGAAGCCTCTTTAGTATAATCATTGTTGCTCTCGTTGTATTCTGAGATTGTATTAAAAGGATCTACCGTCGCTTCAAAACGTAGCCCTACACTAAATATAGTTGTCGGTGGTACGAAGGTGAAATTTAAAGTATGATTTTCTTGATTACGATCAATGGTTTTTGGCGCAGTTATTGGACCATTATCTGATAACATATCGTAAAGTAAAGTCGTACCACGATAAACCCGCAAGCGACCTTGCACATTTTTTACCGATGACCCCAGAAGAAGACTACTAACATGCACGAACATTCTCACGGTTGTGGTTCGTCCTGCAACCAAAGCAACACTATCATCAGCTTTCTGGGTACTTTGGGTAACTTCGAGTCGATCAATTGAAAGATCTGTAAAGCTTATAGGAATTAGGATTGCTTCTTTACCGATCGCCGCTGCCGCTACCACCTTAGTATTTGCGGCGGTCACCGCCTTTTGGGCTAAAACTGCTGTTGGTAAATAGCCGATGGCCGCAGCCAACAGCGCAAAACTACGGCTCCACTTGGTAATTTTCATGTTACCATCCTTGTTTTTTTAGTTTTAAAGGTAAATGTTTCCAATGTCGTGCTTGCAATCACGACCTTAAAACTCACAAGCGCTTGGCTTGGTATTCGTTGTTAGCCTGGTCTATCTAACATGCAAATTGTAAGCTAATTGTTGCTTTTTTTAAGATATCATAGGGCATATTACCTAAATTTCCTTGCTATCTATTGCACTTGACGCACGCATTGCGTTATTGGCTAGACATTGAATTTTTTTTTCTTATTTTTCGTACAAGAAAAGTGAAGTGAAATATTTCAACCGTCATCAATATTCAGTCTAAGCTGTAAATATACCTGTACAAGCAATAACTACATATTAATGCATTAGTTAAAAACGCATCGGGATTTAAACCTCATGGCAAGTGATATTTCACATAAGCTATTAGAACAAGCACTGAGTGGCCAGCCAAATGCGGTGCGCTCTCTAATTGAATATTTAGCTCCGGTAGTAAAATCACGTATTGTACGTACGCTGACGGCCAGTGCTGGCGCAACAGCAGGTCGCGATTTGCAGCAAGAAGTTTTAGATCTCACCCAAGAAGTTTTCGCCCAACTATTCATTAATGAAGGCAAAATTTTACATTCATGGGACCCTGAACGAGGATTATCACTGCGCAACTTCGTAGGTATGGTAGCGCAACGGCATGTCTTGAGTGTTTTGCGCAGTCGCAAACGCAATCCCTTTACCGACGAACCGATTGCTGATTGCGATCCCATAAAAAACGAAATAACTGACGGTAATAGCGACTTTGAAGAAATTATGGCATCCCGTGATTTACTCCGTGAATTAGTTCGCCGCTTAGCCACGCTCTTAAGTCCACTAGGTTTGTTGGCTTTTGAGTTAATAATTGTTCGAGATTGTTCAGTATCAGAAGTTCAAGATGCTACCGGTTTGAGCCCAGCTGCCATTTATATGTGGCGTTCACGTTTGGTACGCTTTGCACGTCAGATAGCTGAGAAAATTATGTTAGAACAGGGATCGTCGCAACGAACTTCTCAACAGGAGCATGCGCCCACATGAGTAAAAAACCAGAAAAAATTCTCGGGGCGCTACGCCAGGCTTACACGGACATGGAAGAAGAACGTGACGCAATTTTAGCATCGCTTTGGCAACGCCAAGAGATGCCTACTGATGCAGAACTTAAAGAATTAGGTCTGCAAAATCACCCTTCTTTCTCTAAAGACGAATTGTTAAAATCCCTACGACCGATTGATGAAACGACATTAGCCAAACTTACAGAGTCAGCATTAGCTGTACTGCCAAATAAAAACTTAAACACACCATTGCTTAATGATTGCATCCCTAATCAAGATAATGCTTCAGGATTAATCACCAAGTTTTTCAAGTTAATACAATCTGCTTTTAAACAACCGCGATTTGCTTTTGCTATTGGCTCTTTCGCGGTAGCCGCGGCTTGCTCAATTTTATTATTAGTCATGCTGTTAAACTCAAATTCATTACCATTATATTCTCTGGAGATATCTAAAGGTGATCAAATAATGCGCGGTGTATCTGCGCACACAGACAGCGCAGAAAGTGCGGTGCCTAAAGTGAGCCCGGGATCATTGCTACAAGTATTCGTGCGTCCCGAAAATGCAGTTAATGAATCGGTTGCAGCATATAGTTACCTGCTTTCACGCTCTAAACCAACTTTACGAGCTTGGCCCGCAGAAGTATTAGCTAATAGCAAAGGAACTATACGTTTACAGTATAAAGTAAGCCAAGATACAGCTCCTGGAGAGTACGAACTTATTGTTGCCGTAACTTCAGATCCAAAAAACTTGCGGATATCAGAAATCGAGCACCTAATTTCTACAACCGCAGACAATCGCGATGCCCAGCAAAACCTTCGTATCTTAAGAGCACCTATAGAAATAGTGACTAAATAGGGATTGTCCCTAATAAAAACGGCAATGTTATGGCACTTTTTTATGTAAATAACACTAAAGCCGCAAATTGGCGACAACGTGCATTGCCACTTATGTTGATGGTCAAGTGGCAATCTCTTATTTTGGGGCTCTTGTTAGTTTGCGATTGCAATCAATCCACTACCACTTTCCTACCTCTTATAGTGCAATACGATGGTTGTGATGAGGTGTTGGTGGGTCCAACATGTATTTTGTCAGCTTCAGGTGATTTACGTTTATGGGTGGCGCTACCTCAGTCAGCTCAAATAAAAATTTATGCTGATAATAATAAGCAAAATTTTAAAGATCTAGTTATTGCCAACGGGCGTGTCTTAACATTTACAGTCAATATATCAACAAAACACCTCACCGTTAAAGCAAATAATGACCAACAACAATATAGTTGGTCACTTTCACTAATGCCGCCTAGACCACCGCCCACACTGCTGGCTAATGCTAAGCAGCTACGTGATACCGGCAAGCTTGATATGGCAATTAAATTACTAACTGAAAATGTGCCAGCGCTACCAATAAATGAGAAAGGGGCGGGATGGGCAGCCCTTGCCCGTCTTGAGCGTCTTGTGGGCAAACCTGAACAAGCCATAGCTGATTTCGAATCAGCGCAGCGCTATCATCGCCAAACTGCAAAGCTTCTATCTGAGGTCGATGATGCAACAGCTATGGCATATGTGTTGATATATTCGGGTTTGCATCTTAAACGAGCGCGCCAGGTGCTAACCTCGGTATCAAAACTACTTCCTAATAATTTAAAGGCTGCTTATCTAGTAGCTTTCTATCAAGGAGTGCTTGCCAGTCATACCGCCGATTTTCGCAGCGCCTTATCAGCTTTCGCAAGTGCTTCGTCTTATGCCGAAAAAATGGGCAATACTTTAAACCAGCATTTTGCTGATCAAATGCGTGCCAGTACGCTTTTAGGCATGGGGCAACCACGCGAAGCACTAAAGATACTTGGAGCATTGCTACAGGATGCCTCTTTAAACAACCCCTGCGAGCGTTATCATTTACTTGAGAATTGTGCTTGGGCTTTAATACTAGCGCGTGAAGCCGGAGACAATCCTGCAAACTGGAACGAAATAGCATTCAAAGACCCGCAACCACTCTTGCATGAAGCGCTTACTGGTGGTTGCAACGAATATCCCGAATGGGAAGGAAATACATTCATTAACCTGGCGCTAACTTCTATTCATTTAGGTAACCTTCAACAAGCTCAGCAGTATCTCAATGATGCGCGTGAACACTTGCCACGCCATAGTAGTCTTCCTGCACTTTGGGGTCTGGATATTGAAGCACGATTAGCGCTTTTAGAAAAACGACCACGTGATGCGCTTAAAATATATAGCAAACTCACCACCCAAGCGCAGGTACAGGCACTTGCTGAGGTAAAATGGCGCAGTCTCATTGGTCAAGCTCAAGCCTACACTGCCTTAAGTCGCCTTACTTTGGCTCATGCTGCGTATAGTAACGCCGAACAACTAGTATATGAAAGCAGCTTAAACGTACCGTTATATGAAGGCCGCGACACTTTTTTAGCTAAACGTCTACGAGCTACTCAGCAACATGTCGAATTGCTTCTAAAAATGGGTGACTTTAAACAAGCGCTGCAAATAGTACGCCAAAACCGAGTGCAGTTGTTGGCAGGAGTGCAATGGCAAGATCAAATTGAACGTCTCGATCAAAACAAACGACGTCTTTGGGATGACGCTATTGCAACTTACCATAGTGAAAGAAGACGCTTTGAAGAAGTCGCGACGAATTTGGCGATGGCGCCACGCAACGAAATTGCACCACTAAAAGCAGCCTATGCCGCACAAGAAATACGTGTACGTTCTGCTTTAGACATTGCTTTAGCTTTAGTGCCTATCAGTGGACTACGCACTCCACCAATATTAACAGATTTGCAAAAGCGTCCGGCTTCTGAACTTACTCTTGTATACTATCGTCTACCTACTAGCTGGATTGGCTTTGCTGTGGGACACGGGGTGTTTAAAGTACAACATCTTGGCTTATTACCTGATGACGACAAAAAACAACAAACCAGTAGTATCAACGATACTAGTGCACAACGCCAAGCACTCGCTCATGTTCTCTTAGAACCATTTCGTCATGAACTAAAAGTCGCAAAACGACTACACATTATTGCATCATCAGATCTTGAACGCTTTGCCCTGCACGCCTTACCATTAGATGGCAAACCATTAGAAGAAATACTGCCGGTTGCGTATGTTGTTGATGCTGCTCCAATTCACCATCCAAAATCTTCAACCGTAGCTGAGAAATCTACTGCGATTTCAACAACTGTTAGCTGGCATTCATTGGTAGTAGCAGACACTACCGGCGATTTACCGCAAGCTCGTTATGAAGGCCAACAAGTTGCCGCAGCGCTCGCCACTAAAAGCCGAGTACGCATGCTAATGCAAAGAGAAGCTACATTTAATCATGTCAGTAATGGACTTAATGAAGCCATGCTATTTCATTTTGCTGGGCATTCAGATTATATTCAAAACGGATTCAGTAGCTCTCTAAGGTTAGCTGATGGTGCACAACTTCGAGCTGGCGATATTCTTGCTCTTAAACGAGTACCACTGGTCATTGTACTCTCGGCCTGTGAAAGTGCCAGAGTTCCTGTGAGTGAAGTGAGCACCATTGGTCTTGCGCAAGCATTTATTATTGCTGGTGCACGTGTAGTTATCGCTTCTAGTCGACCAGTAAACGATGCCTTCGCTGCTTACTTCGGTGAAAAACTATATGAATTACTTTTAACCAAATTAAATGAACCAATGATATTTAATATAGTTGTTGAAAATATTTTACCTAAGGCATTGCGTTTAGCGCGTGAACGATTTCCAAGTGCAGATTGGTCAGGATATCGAGTTCTTGTCCCTTAAAAATCTTTTAGCTTTGTTAGGAGGGTGTTATTATGTACACTGAGCAACTTTTAAATACTTCTTGTCTTCTTAAAAAAAGTCTATTGGCGTTTGCTATCTTGTTATTAGCCATTGGCTGTGGTGAGCAATCACTTGCTAATAATACTGAAACTGAAGCAAACAACACTGAGATGATTTCAGATGTTGCAAGTTCTGCTTTGTCTGCATCGATCATTAATAAGTCTTTTGTAAGCGCTAAAATTTTATTTCCACCACCAATATCTACTGCGGTCGCGCCACCACTTGATGCTCGCGGCGCTGGTATGTACTGGCGTTTTATTGCCATAAAAAGCGACCCAGATGTTTCGTGTCCGAATGTCAGTGGATTACGTGTTCGTCCATTGTTCACCACACGTGACAAGGCACAAGAGATAGATATACCTCCGGGACTAAGACAATATTGTCTATACGAAGATCCCTCTGTAGCACACCGGCTTGGGGCAAGACAGCTACCACCACAGCTTGAAGAATTATTAAAAGGAGGTTTCTTTACCTCTGTGTCTCAAGATCAAGCAGCGCTGGCGACTTTGGGTGATCCCCTTGATGACATTATGATCGAGCCATTCAGCAAGGCTTTTGACCAACAAACCGGTAAAATGCCGTTTTTACCAACCATTACTGCTCGAGTCAGACCTGTGCGTTTAGCTCTTATTGATACTACCCCGACAAAAGAACCTACGGTAGCTATTGAAAATATCACAGGTTTTTCACTACATGGTTATAGTCTAGCGAATATGATCAAAAGACTAACTTGCCATAAAGAAAATTGTACTACCGTAATGACTAGCCAGTTGGGTACGCAATTACGTTATACTAATACTGGCAAACTCATTGAAGACGAGGTTAATGGTGGTAGTTTCGGTTCGATTGCCTTTCTAGCAGAAGCAATAAGGCATGAAGTACAAAGATGGGATTCAATACCTGAAAAAAACCGACCACGTTTAGTGATTAATCTTTCACTTGGTTGGTTATCACTTTACGGTGGTAATGAACTTACAAAAGAACCAGCGGCTGATGTTAAAAATCAAATCGGATTGTTAGCCCCTGATGTTAGAGCAGTGTACAGTGCGCTTGTCGATGCCCGCTGTCGTGGTGCAGTCGTTATTGCAGCGGCTGGTAATACTAGCGGAGGTCAAACTCTTACTAAAGGACCAATTTTACCCGCTGCTTGGGAAAGTGTATCAGTACCTGATGCACATGAATGCGAAGAGCTACTTGGCGGCGAACACCAAGGTATATCAGAGCGAGCAAATATTGGAAGAATTCCCTTGGTATATGCTGCTGGTGGTATCGATACCATGGGTCTTGATTTAGCAATCTCACGTCCCCAAAGTCGACCACGTTTAGTAGCTTATGCTGATCATGCTACTGTTCCGGTTATTAAAGGTGCAACACCAATTAAACCACTAACCGGCACTAGCGTTGCCTCTGCCGTTATTGCGGCCACTACCAGCACTGTTTGGTATTACCAATCAGGGCTCGCCGGTTATGAGATAATTGAGACTATTTATAAAGCTGGTGACTTTATTGGTATCGACGCCGAATTTGGTCTTGAGTCACCATTGCTTCCAGCAAAACGTATTTCTGTCTGCCAAGCTGCTACGGCAGCCTGTGCTTCTGGGGGTGGGGCATGTCCGCCAGTGTCTACCTGGCCAGAATGCGGACTCTGGGAGAAAAAACCGATTGCTTTGGATGCCCTAGATTTTACCGCATTTAACACCACGGCAACATCGACTACTGGTACATTTAATGTATCTTACACAGATCCTGTTTGCGGCAGTTCTAAACTATATAATTATACCACCGGTAAAGCATTAAATCCTTGCCCTGATAGCCAATACTATAATGCAAGCGCACAACCTTGGGTTGATACACAACCAGGCAGTACACCGTGCCCAAATTGTCTTGCCCGACGTAGCTTTAATCTTTTAAACCTAAGCTTAGATTCATCTTATACAACTATGAGCAGCCCAAGTATAGAAGTAGTAACCGCGGGTACTAGCACTTATTATAGCCTGGCTGATTTTACCGGTGCTGCAACGGTAAATGTGCTCTTACCTAGCGGCTCTTTGAGTACTGCAGATTCGGTAACTTTAAATGGGTTGATGGGCTCTCAGAGTATAACTAGCGCTCTCTATATTGCCGAATAATTCATTCAAACTGAGTGTCGGGCCTATTACTACCTAAAAATTTAGTAATAGGCCCATTATGACAATTGATTTTTATATAGATGCACCAAAAACTAGTTGCACATAGTGACCAAGTGTATAAGCACTTATTTGTCGCAACGCAGCATTTATATTATCTGCCGATTATCTGGATCTTAAAAAACTGCTCAAAATCAATCAAACTCATGCGATCTTGCAATACTGAAGGCAATTTGTGCACCACTTGCGTCATTAATATATTTTGTGATATTAATATTTTTTTTAATGGATTATATGATTGACAAAATAGTAATAAATTGTCGTTATATTACAAGCGAATATAAAGCATACTGGTACTTTAAAACCGGTACGAGTTAATAAGAAAGAAGAATGATATGGCTTCTGTTCAAAGTTCTAGTAGCGCACATGATGCTATTTTTAGGCAAATGGGTGTATATAACTTTGCATTTCCATCGACACCTCCGGGATTGGCAAAAACAAAAGATTCAACAGATCACCCTTATCCGTGGTCTACTGATTACATCGCAATCGATCTAAACAACCTTCCATCATATGAGAATGAATACATACAGGCAATTTATTCAACTTTAATAAATAATAAATACAATAAATATGCAAAGTTTGAAGATATCGTCACTACCACAGAAGCGCGTAATGCTATCATAACTAATGCTAAGAAGGCCCCAGATATTGAAATCGTACTCACTTGCTGCCAAAGCTATTCGCTCTTATGGAATAACAGCCTCGCTATCTTTCTCTGCGGGAAACTATCAGAAGATGTCTTACCCGGCACTGGTGCGATAAATAACAATAGAGTTGCTGCATCCTTTATAGCTTGGGCTGATGTTGAGTTATGGTGGCGTCACTGGGCCAGTTATAATAAAAATAATGATGGTCAAGTGCCAGATTGGAAAGAGAAGTATCAAGAAACTTGGGCTGAGAAGCTAGAAGAAATTCCTGATTTTTGGCAAGATGTACTCGACGCTGAAGATAATTCAGATGAAGAAGTGAAACGTTTTGATAAATTAAAAAAAGCCAGCGAGTTGTTTGGGTCTCTTATAATGGCCCTGGTAGAATACCCTGAATCAGAAGAACTTTTAAGTGCCCTAGATGCCTTTTGCAAAAAGCAAAGTTACGCGGTTAGGTATGGTGTTAATTTAGCAGAAGAAGAGACCAAAGAAGACAATATTAAAGTAATGGAAGATATTCGCGCGGCTTGTAAAATTGAAAACAAGCAAGAACGCCTAGATGCCCTGAGCCGCATCGCTTTTCATACCAATGCTAATTTCGATATCACAGACCTTTGTGAAGAAATGGAGACGAAATTAGGGGAATTAGATGATATTAGGAAAGAAGAAGATGTAACAGCGCAACGTCATGCTAAAGAGTACATCAACCCTGCGATTGTGAAAAAACTCAGCATTCAAGAATCTAGCGCTTCGGTAGGAGTATGTTTAAGCTCCAGAAATTTTGAAGGGCGAAATACCACAACGTCTAAAAACGTAAATTTCTATAATGCATTAGGCCGCCGCCAATCCATCAACGATCACCGAAATGCTTCTAATATATTCATCAAAGTTGAAAATCCTAGATTCAAGCACAACACCAAGACAACTCATTAAGAAAAATTAGCGCTAAAACGCTATATCACGGCGAGGTATATCTCTTTAGCCTATATCTTTGCACTAAATCTCTTCTTTGTTCCTCGGGCAGCGAAAAGAGGTAGGCTCTAAAACCGGGGCACCACCCTGCATGCCACCGCCAAAACCTTCCCAGCAGCGATTGAGGTCGGGCTTCATATTTTGCTCTGAACTTGCAACTCTCGCATCCCATTTCTGGCATAGGCATATCTCCTTAAAAAAATATTAGCACTCGTTCTACTAGATTTTTACCCTAATGTTACCTACGATGTTACCATAAATTGTGCTTGGCTTAAGGCTCTATAGATTGATATCTTCTTAATCATCTCACTCATTTATATGGATAACTAGCATGATATATAAATCTATTATATTTATATTTATTATACTTATATCCCCTTTTACAATAGCAGCGCCACTGCAACCAACAACAAAGCAAGATAATCCAACAGGTGCCAAAATTACTCGTGAAGGTTCTGCTAGACGACTCTTGCTTCGCAGGTTAGGCAAAGGTTGGAAAATCTCGGTACGCACCGCAAGTTGTGCAAGTGTTTGTACTTCTGGAGTTATTTTTTCAGGTGAAAATCAAAAAATGCGCATTCCTAAAGCCGAAATTAACCCATTAAGCAATGCTAATTTCGCACATTTTACTTATTGCTTATGCCCATTTGCTCTTGCAAAGCCTAATCAAATGGCGCAACCGGCTTATCCTGAACTAAATTTAGAAAGTGAAACTGTACGCGCCTATGGTTATGCAGATATTCCCGAAACGCCCCAAGGTAAAAAAGTACTTAGTATACTTCATGAAGAGTTAGGCCTAAGGTGGGGCGCTGCTAATTCAGTTGGCCTGCATTGTCGCATCGAAATACAGGCAAATAAAGTACACCGAAAAAAATCAATACCACTAAAGCTATTTATACATAATATCAGCGATAAATCTGTAAATGTGGTTGATACGATTAATCAACCCAATGGTGCGGGCTTTACAATTAGCCTGGAAGACCACGAAATTGATGCAACTTATGCCGCAAGTGCTGCAAAGTATATACTACTAGAATCAGGTCAAACTTATAGTCGTGAAATCGCTATAGCCAAATATGAGCCACAACCACCGGATGATAGCAAGTATGGCAAAGCTAAAAAGTTTGAAATTTATACAACTTACTCAACACAACCCAAATTATCAAACGGTGACTTGCCCAATGATGTTATTTCTTGCCCACCAATATCTTTTATTCTACGCTGATATATACTTAGTACATATTTTTAAAATAAACGCTGTCATCTCCTGTCCTGTTTAGGGAAAGCAAAGCGGTGTGAAATGACAGGCTTTATTATTTCGCCTTTTTTATAAATTCACGTTTAAAATATTCTCTTTTTATCCGAGGATCTATCTTTAACGCTTTCTTATAAAGCATAGCAAATTATTATATTTTAATAGAAATTTATTGCGATAGAGAAGAGATGGCTCGATTTCCATGGGTGATGATGCTGACTTTTCTGCGGTTGGTGGTGGTGGTTTCTTGATAAAAATTGGATGCGAATAAACCCCATTAAAAAACTTTGCAATCATCCCGTTTCTATCAACTTTATTTGCCATTTTAATATCCTGCAATTGCAATTTCAGTTTTAAGCTTAGCTTAATTTTCGGCAAATAAACGAACGAGTTGCTTAAAAAAACACCAGCGGCAGCGCTCGATACTAATAGCGCTATCACTTTGTAGTAGCAAGCCACTCATCAACCAGCGCTTTGGGTCAATGACTGAACATACGAACACAAATTTTATGCTTCAGTGTCATCAACATCACCAAAGAATAATTCTTCCATATGCCCGCGTAAAACTGCTTGACCATAAGGTTCAGCCGGATTTATTTGGTAATTGGCTTAACTGATGGCAAAAGCACAACTTCGATACGTCGATTTTTATGCCTACCTGCTGCAGTACGATTGCTTGCTGATGGACGATATTCAGAAAAACCCGCGGCAACTAAACGGCGTCCTGGCACTTTGATTTCATCTTGCAAAAACCGTACAACATTGGTCGCACGTGCAGTTGATAAATCCCAATTACTAGCAAAAAGTTTATGCAGTTTTGGTGATATCGGAATATTGTCAGTATGACCACCAACTTGAATAATTTTATCTTTAATTTTTAAAAAGGTTTCTCCAACCTTTTTAAGAACCGCTTTACCTTTAGAATTTAACTCAGCCTCACCAGAATCAAATAAAATTTGGTCACTAACATCGACTACTAATTCACCGGCGCGTTGATTAATGAGTACTTCGCCCTTTTTTATTTCTTCTTGTAATTTTTGCGAAAGCTCATCTTGAGTTTTGCTCAACTCCGCAAGGACTTGGTCTTTTTTATCGACGGCATTTTGCAGTGAAGCGGCAGCGGTTTTTAATTCATTAATTTGCTCAGCTAATTTTGTATTTTCACTTCGAGCAATTACCAGATCATCAGCCTGCTGTTTAATTTGCTCAGCTAAAGGCAAGTAATAGAAAAATATAAAAGCACCGGCACCAATCAGTAATAAAATCGTTATTAGCCATGGTACCGGGTTTGATTTACGACGAATTTTATAAGTCGGTATTTCAGCAGATGATAAATCACCCATATCAAACTGCTGGCGTTGTGGCTCAGGTGATATCTCTGATGGCAATGAATCTGGGGGTGATTCACTCGTATTAGGCACCGAGATTGGTGCTGGGGCATTTTGACCTTCAGGAGCACTTGACATTACTGTCGGATCCCATGCTTCGCGACTTTTATAATCAGCCATACGCACCTCCACAAATAACGGTCGTTTTTATCTAAAAGCTTGTCTACCAAAGTCTAGCTCGAATTTGAGATTAAATCTTAAATTAAAATAAAAAACAAACCCGCGGTCACCAAAGCTATTACTGAAAGCACCACAATTAACCGTAACATTGATTTAGTGCCTGCATTTTGTGGTACACGACCAATTAGTCGCTCGGCTTCTTGTACTATCTGTCTGGTGCTAGGAGGACGTTTGCGACGATTACTTTTCTCTGCATTTTTAGAACGTAGAGCTTCACCTGTTTGAATCAAATGTTCGGTAGAATCTTTATGTTTGCTTGGGCACATTATTAGTCTCCCAATTTACTTTTAATTTAGAGCTTTTTTAAAGTTCGTTGATATAAATCTATAGTAGCTAAAGCTTCATTTGTAAAACTACGCTCATTAAGTACATACTGTCTAGCATCCTCAATACGTTTACTTCTTTGGGGATCTTGCAACGCTGCTAAAATACCCTGCTTAATCACATCAGGATCTCGCGATATAATAGGATAACCTCTTTTTTTAGTAACCAACTCACCAATCGCACCACTTGCAACCGCAACTACTGCAACCTGAGCAGCCATTGCCTCTAAAATAGCTCTGGCACTAGCATCATTACCTGGTTGCGCTAAAAAACACACATCTGCACATTGATATGCATTTTCAAGTTCTTGACCTTTTAAATAGCCGGCAAACCGTACCCAGGGCTGCATTTGCAACTTAGCAATATGTTGATGCAAATCTGCTTCACCTTCGCCACGACCAACAAATAATACAACCGGTCGTTGCTCTGCTGCTATCAACGCCAACGCCGATACCAACTCTTTTTGACCGCGCTTTGCAATAAGTGCCACATGCGCAACTACTGCCGTATTATCAGGTATTAAAAAATGTTGGCGTAATTCTGCACGTTTTGCTGCTGATGAATGTGGCCATTTAATTGCATTAAAACCACTTGGAATTACCGCAACTTTGTTTGCATCCACTGAAAACTGCTTAATAAGCTTCTCGCGATGAATGTCAGCGCGAGTAATCCACGCTGCAGCTCGCCTATGCAAAAAAGCTTGGCCGAAGCGCTTATGCAATGAACGTTCAGCATGAATCGTTCGCACACAAGCAAGAGAGTGCAAACTTGATAGGGCTAAAGCAGCGAGCAGATGATCATGTGAAAGATGCACATGTACAATATCAAGAGAACCTTGTTTGGCACTTTTACGTAAGGTGTAAAAATCTCGCCAAAATTCTAAAAAATTTGATTTTGCTGACAAAGTAAAGTGCCACGGAGCTTGTAGATTTGCCACGGCTAATTTTGGTGCGGCTGGTTCTTCAAAATCATTAAAAGCTCCGCGTTTGCTATCGTAGGCCAAATAAACCTCATGTCCGAGATCACGCTGCGCCAAAGCCAAGCCAACCGTAGGAGGCAATGGACCTGAGTAAAGCGAATAACTTACTAAATGCAGAATACGCACGTTTTTTACTACCTTCCTAATCCCTTCATGTAGCGCTACAATCCCCTCCCATGCGTTATCAAATATTTACCATTTTCTTGGTTATCACTATCACCGCTACAAATGCTATCTTGGCGGCGCCAAGGCCAAAACCCGGCGGTTTATCGGGGTTTACTTCTGGCAGCTTAGGAAAAATTGATCCTAAAGCCGCGGCACTTGAAGTACAGATACTTAAAGCTATCAATCAAGCTCGTCAAAAGGCGCAACAACAAAACTTGTCTCTTGATGAGCAATTACGTCAATTTATTCGCAATGAAGCTGAAATTGCGGCCACTGACGGTGTTGATATCAATGCTGCAATAGTACGTTTTAAGCTAAAAGGTTTAGCAACCGATTATTATCGTTTGCAATATGGATTTGGAACTAAAGCTTCTCTTATTGTTGAACAATTACTTGCGCAAGCACAAAGCAAAGAGATTTTACTTGGTGATTTCACGCGTGTTGGGATCGGTGCTTTTTGGGTGCCTATAGATAAACCTACCTTTCAAGTGGCATTAATATTTGTACTTGACCCCGATCCTCATGATGGCCAGCCAGGTTTATCACCTTCGCAAACTGATCCTATTGTTGCCCAAGCGCAAGAAACAATTCGTAGCTGTTATGATGCTGCTTTAGAAGACATGCCCGATCTTAAAGGTGATCTGCTTTTACAGATTGTGATTGGCCCTCAGGGTACCGTTATCAACAGCAAAATGCTTAAAAGCCTTGGTAATCGAGGTTTTGATGCCTGTGCCCTGGCGGTAGTTAATCGGTTAAAATTTCCTGTCCCATATAAAAATAAATCTGTCACTTTAAATCAACCAATGCATTTTACTCCCTCTGTTGGCTATGAAAAGGTTGGTAAACTCACTAATTCACAAATTAATGGTAGTTTTGCCATTGCCAATAATGATTTTCGAGCCTGTTACGATCGTCGTTTAAAAGAAAAGCCCGATCTCGCTGGTTTTATAATTGTAAAACTCAATATTGAAGCTGATGGCTCAGTAGCTAAAGCTAATGTTGAAGAAGATACGCTTGCTGATGCCGAATTCACTGCTTGTTTGTTAAAACGTATTGAAACATTACATTTTCCAAGGCCAGAATTTAAAGCGGGGTTAGAGATATCTTACCGTTTAGATTTTCGCCCATAACGCGTTGCGTTATCTATTATTTAACAGCTTATCACAAATTTATTACAAACCATACAAAACTATTATCATTATAAGCAGATAAATATTTGCCGTTTACCTCAATTTGACTTAAGAATTTTGATCCCATGGATGAGATGAGGGAACGCATAGTCGCCGCTGCCAAAAGACAGCGAAATCGTTGTACTGAATTTACGCGCGAGCTAATCTCGATTGCGTCACATAGCAGGCAAGAAGAAGCCATAGCCATGCATGTACGCCGCGAGATGCTAAAGCTTGGCTATCACGACGCTGATGTTGATCGTTTTGGCAATGTCGTTGGTCGTATCGGAGATGGTCGTACTCGTATTATTTACGATGCCCATCTTGATACTCCTGGTATTGGCGATCGTAGCTCTTGGCGTTTTGATCCATATTCCGGCGATATGAAAGCTGGCAAAATTTATGGTCATGGCGCTGCCAACAACAAAGGTGGTCTTGCTGCTATCGTTTGCGCAGGTGGTATCATTCGCGATCTTGATCTCGCCAATGACTGCACAATTTATGTCATTGGCTCAATTCAATCTGAAGAATGCGAAGGTTTAGCCTATAAAGCTTTATTTGATGTTGAAAAGCTTTATCCACACTTTGTCGTTCTTTCAATGCCAACTGGCATGCGCATATGTCGTGGGCAACGCGGACGCGCTGAAATACAAGTGACAATGCGCGGTCAACCTGTACATGCCTCAATGCCTGAAAAAGGTTTTAATGCCATCTATGGCATGAGTAAAATCATTGATGGTGTGCAAAAGCTCAATCAAAGCTTACCTTCTGATCCTTTCTTAGGAAAAGCTACGGTGGCTGTTACTCATATTGAATGCGATTCTACTGGGGCTAATATGCTGCCAGAATCATGTCGCATTATTATTGATCGGCGTATGCTACCTAACGATCAAGTTAAACGAGTAATTATGCAAATTAAAGAACTTGCTCGTGGCTCTCGGGCTAAGGTTGAGATTGCTGCATACGACAAACCAAGCTATCGTGGTTTGCGCTTACCTATGGAAAAATATTTCCCCACTTGGGTACTGCCAGAAAATCATCCTCTTATTGATGCTGCCGAAGGTGCATATAAGAGTGTTTTCAAGAAAAAACCTCTGATCGATCGTTGGACCATGTCTACCGCAGGGGTTTATACCATGGGTATTGCTAAAGTACCTACCATTGGATTTGGCCCTTCTGAAGAAAGCTTTTCAGGCCCAATTAACGACCATGTACGTATAGATGATTTAGAAAAATGTATGTCTTTTTATGCCACGCTACCGGGTTATCTACCAGATACCGAGCCTATTAAAATTCCACGACGAAGACGATAAATTTTAATCGAAAATTTGGCTTATTCGTGCCGACAACTATATTATATAGATTGTGACTAATTTCTTTTTATATTTTTTAACTTGGTATTTTGCCGCCACCCCGGTGACCAATCAAAATGTCACGACTTTGGCAGCTAATAATGCACGTAATAATAAGTCAACCAACTTTTTAGTAGTATTGGATGCTGGTCACGGCGGCAATCAAAGTGGTGCCCGTGGTGTATGCGGCGCTTATGAAAAAGATGTAGTTTTAAACATAGTTTTAGAACTTAACAAATTACTAATGGCAAGTGGACGAGTTCGTACTAAACTGACACGTAATAAAGATATAAGACTAAGCCTTGAAGAACGTGTGCAAATAGCCAATCATGAAAAGGCTAATTTGTTTATTTCGGTGCATGCTAATGCTGCTCCAGGTGTTACTTCACATGGAGTAGAAACTTTTTTTGTATCACAGCGCGCTTCTGATAAACGCATTGCAAAATTAGCCCTTATTGAAAATGAAGGTAGGCGTGACTTCACAACTGCTGAAAACACCTTAGGGCTTATTCTCGATAGCTTGCGTCTGCATGCAGCACATACTGAAAGTCAACGTTTTGCCGCGTTAGTGCAACAAAGTGTCTGTTCACGCCTTAAACAACCTAATCGTGGCGTACTTCAAGCCCCTTTTTATGTTTTACGATTTGTAAATATGGCTTCAGTATTAGTTGAAGTTGGCTTTTTAAGTAATCCTAGCGAATGCCTTCGCCTAAATACGCCCAACTATCAACGCAAAATTGCTCAAGCATTAGCTGCTGCTATTTTAACTCATGTTTTCACAACTGAAGACACTAAATTAGCATCGATAATGACAAAAAATGACTCCCAAAAGTAAGTACTCAAAAATTTTTTTATTTCTCTTAATCACTTGTTAATTCCATCACCATAGGCTAAAGCAGCACCATGTAGGAAAGAGACTTACAGGTCTTTTATGGAGTATGTAAAAAATGCATCTATCCGTCCTAGAGGCGGCGCACGTATTAAAAATCCCTGAAAACCATGTCTATCGCCTAATCGAAGAGGGACAGCTTCCGTGCTACTGGGTAAATGATCAAGCACGGCTGAATCGTACTGAGTTGCTTGAATGGGCCACGGCTCGTCGTATGTTTATATCTACCGAACTTTTTAACGATAGTGATAAACAAACCCAACAACTACCAATGTTAACTGATGCCCTCATGCTTGGTGGTATTCACTACCAAATAACCGGTAGCGATCGTGAATCTGTCTTACACTCAGTAGTATCCATCTTACAATTACCTGAAGATGTTGATCGTGAAATGTTGTTACAAATTCTTCTTGCTCGCGAATCCGCAGGATCAACCGCTGTTGGCGACGGTATCGCCATACCGCATGTACGCCAACCCATAGCTGTCAATGGTGATGGTTTAACTTCAATGGCTCTATGTTTTTTGGCCTCACCAATACAGATGGGAAACAAACCCGTCGAAAAAGTGCATACATTATTCGTCATGGTCACGCCCAATGTTCGACGTCACTTGCAACTATTAGCACGTTTAGCCACAGCTTTACGTGATGAACAATTTAAAGCTTGTGTGCTTGCCCGCCATGACCCACAATCCATCTTGCAACATACCCGCCGTCTCGATGCGATAATTACATCTTAATTACAAACTTTTTCCAAACTAAGGATACACGCATGCTCGAGAACCTAGTCATTGGTAGCATTTTGCTAACTGCCATCAGCGGTATTCCTGGGTTATTTTTTAACAAACAAAACACCATAGGCGAGCGTCTTGCAAATGCCTTAATTATCTTTGGCTCATTATTAGGCATTAGTGCCGCAGTGTTAGTATTTTTTCCGGTATCGTTTGATAATAGTTTTAATATATCTTGGCCTTGGCTTACTCATTGCAGTGCTGTTTGGCTGCACCTCGATGCTCTCACCGCAATTTTTCTTCTGCCCATATGTTTAATCGCTGCACTGGGATCAATATATGCCCGTAGTTATTGGCCGCAACAACAGCACCTGCGTGACGGTCGTAGACTGCAACTTTTTTATGGTTTGCTTTGTGCCGCGCTTATTCTCATAGTTTGTGCACGTAACACTATTGTCTTCTTGGCCGCTTGGGAAATTATGGCGTTAACCGCTTTTATGGCCTTAACCTCCCAAGATGATAAACAAGTCGTACGTGAAGCTGGTTACGTTTTTTTAGTTGCTGCTCGTTTGAGTACCCTTTGCCTTTTTGCAATGTTCACACTCTTATTCGTGGCGAGCGGCCAACTTGCATTTGCCGCACCAATAGACAGCAGCAATCAAGCTATTGCTAATACCATCTTTTTGCTGGGCGTCGCTGGCTTTGGCCTCAAAGCCGGGATAATACCGCTACATGTTTGGTTACCTGAAGCCCATGCTCGTGCCCCTAGTCATTTGTCAGCATTATTTTCAGGGGTTTTAATTAAAGTTGGTATTTACGGGTTAGTACGCCTTGGTTCACTTTTTGCGCACCCGCCAATTTGGTGGGGTGCGCTTTTACTTGCTTTAGGAATGATTTCGGGTGTGCTTGGCGTTGCCTTTGCTATTGGTCAACACGACCTCAAACGTTTGCTTGCTTATCATAGCATTGAAAATATTGGCATCATTTGCATGGGTCTTGGTTTAGCCTTTATCGGGCGTTCGCTTGATTCTCCGGTGCTTCTCGTTCTTGGTATTGCTGGCGCATTATTACATGTTTTAAACCACAGTATGTTTAAAGCGCTGCTTTTTTTTGCTGCAGGTTCAGTGCTTCATCGTACTGGCACACGCAATATGGATCAACTCGGTGGGCTAACTCGACGTATGCCCTATACTGCAATTGCTTTTATCATCGGAGCTATAGCAATTTGTGGCTTACCACCACTAAACGGCTTAGTTAGCGAATTTTTAATCTATCTTGGCCTATTTCGTACTGTTGCATCACCGGCAACAACACTTTGGGCAGTTGGTGCCTGTGGAGCGCCCATTTTAGCACTAATTGGTGCTTTAGCGCTTGCTTGTTTTGTTAAAGCTTTTGGTACAGTATTTCTCGGAGAAGCACGCTCAAAATCTGCGCTTAATGCGCATGAAGCCGATAAAATCATGCTTTGGCCTATGGCAATCTTAGCTATAGGATGTATTTTTGTTGGTTTATTTCCACCGCTTATGGCCCCAATATTCAATGTAACCGCTACAATTTTTGCACCTGAATTAAAACATTCTATACCTGATTTAGCTGCACTTGCACCTCTCTCATGGCTACAGCTATTAGCCGTAATATTATGGGTTTTACTCGTAGGTGCTTTTATCACGCTGCGCCTTTTCACTCGTACCAAACAGACAATAGCCACCTCGACTAATAACCCAGCCATTGCTTCACTCTTGACTACTGTACCTACCTGGGATTGCGGCTATGCGGCACCAAGTGCGCGTATGCAGTATACCAGTTCATCATTAGCAAAAACTATCGTAGGCTTTTTTAAATGGGCTTTATGGCCAAAAGAACATTTACCTCATGTTCATGGCGTTTTTGCACGTCCGAGTTCATTTCATAGCGATATCCCTGATACTATTTTAATACGTTTTATTACGCCAACACTGCGTCGTCTGGCTCGCTGTTCTCGACATTTACGATGGATTCAGTCAGGAAGTTCGCAAGCATATATACTTGGTATATTAATAGCACTTATCGTTTTTGCTTGCATAGCATTGATTAGGCATTAAGCCCGAGGACATTGTCGTGACTCTTATTAATATTGCCATTCACACAACGCTTATATTGAGTATGCCTTTGCTATTGCTTGGTGTCATTGGTAAAACCAAGGCGGCTTTTGCTGGCTGCAACGGACCACCCCTCTGGCAACCCTACTTCGATGTAATCAAACTTTTACGCAAAGATTCTATATTTAGTAATTCCACTACCTGGGTCTTTCGTGCTGGTCCGGTGGTAAGCTTAGTTACGGCGCTGCTAGCATTGTCATTGGTACCACTTGGCGGCCATCCTGCCCTTATTTCTTTTGCCGGAGATTTTGTACTCTTCGCCTATCTTTTAGGCTTAGGTCGTTTTTTTACCATCGCTGCTGCCCTTGATACCGGCTCAGCCTTTGAAGGTATGGGCTCTGCACGTGAAGCCGCTTTTTCTTGTCTGACTGAACCCGCACTATTCTTAGGACTTGTGGTCTTAGTACGCATCTCTTCATCACTATCATTGTCGCACATGCTTGGCAGTTATTTAAATAATGCCTGGCATCAATATGGAGCTTCGTTAGTGCTAGTGGTAGTCAGCCTGTTTATTATTCTGTTAGCTGAAAACTCGCGTATTCCGTTTGATGACCCTAATACACATTTAGAATTAACTATGATTCATGAGGTCATGGTACTTGATCACAGTGGCCCCGCGCTTGGCTTCATCCAATATGGTGCGGCATTAAAGCTTTTTGTAATGGCAGCAATAATCGTACGCCTAATTATACCCTTTAATACAGGTATATTTAGTAGCTGGGGTATTTTCATTGTCAGCATGATAGGACTTGCAATTGGTATCGGTGTTATCGAATCAATAATGGCCCGGCTACGTCTCACTCAAGTCCCCATATTATTAATTGCCGCATGTCTGTTATCTGCATTCGGTATTATCTTAATGGCAAGGTAAAACTATAAATGAATAGCATGGTCGATGCTCTAATCGTTGTTGTGCTTCTGCTTAATTTTTTTCTGCTTGGCACTAGCCGTTTGCGTGCTGTTATCAACGCTTCGGCAGCTCAAGGTGTCTTGTTGGGCATACTTATGTTTTTTATGCACGTAGACTTTGGTATTAAAGCCGTGCTTATCATAGCCGCTACGATTATTCTTAAAGGTGTGTTTATTCCTAGTATGTTAGTACGAGCTATGCGTGATGCTGCTATTCGTCGTGAAATCGAGCCGATTATTGGTTTTTTACCATCATTATTGTTAGGTGCTCTTGGTACCGGTGCTTCACTATTATTTGCTAAAACCCTGCCACTAGCACCACAACATGAAGGCTCGCTTTTAGTACCTGCATCGCTAGCTACTGTATTCACGGGTTTTATAATTCTTACCACACGTCGCAAAGCCATCAGTCAAACTGTGGGCTATCTTGTACTTGAAAATGGTATTTTCATTATGGGCTTAACCCTTATCTTGGCTATGCCTTTTATGATTGAGATGGGTGTTTTGCTCGACCTCTTTGTCTGTATCTTCATTATGGGCATCATCATAAACCACATTAATCGTGAATTTTCATCGTTAGATACAGCGCGCCTAAGCACGCTTAAGGAGTAAAAAATGCTGTTGGCGCTTATCATCGCACCTTTGAGCTTCGCTGTAATTACATTCTTTATACCGCATCAACGTTTACGCGCTATTATGCTACCAATTGGTGGTAGCGCGCATCTTATTTTGGTGACAATTACATTAATATCTCCGCAAATTGCCAAACCCTCACCTTGGCTTGCCATTGATCCCCTCAACCGTTTAGTTTTAGGTTTATTAAGTTTTTTATTTTTTATCTGTTCGCTATACACTCCCGGCTATTTGCGCCTACGCGCTAATCGGCCCAATCGCGTTTTTTGTAGTGCTTTATTCGCCTTTTTGGCCACTATGAGCTTAGCAGTTTTGGCGCAACATTTAGGATTAATGTGGGTAGCAATCGAAGCCTGTACTTTAAGTCTAGCACCTCTAATATATTTTAATCATAATCCGCGTTCTATTGAAGCTACCTGGAAATATTTACTTATAGGCTCTGTTGGTATTGCATTAGCTTTGCTCGGTTCATTTTTTCTATCTTATGCTGCCCTTGCTACCGGCAAACCTGTGTCGCTTTTCTTTAACGAGCTAGTAAGCGATGGTGTTCACTTATCACGCCCATGGTTGCGTGCCGCCTTTATTCTCTTATTCGTTGGCTATGGTACTAAAATGGGTTTGGCGCCTATGCACTCCTGGAAACCTGATGCTTATGGTGAAGCACCCGGTTTAGTAGGTGCCTTGTTAGCTGGTGGCCTAACCAGTTGTGCGTTTTTA
Organism: Deltaproteobacteria bacterium; assembly: GCA_016931625.1. Classification (NCBI taxonomy): domain Bacteria; kingdom Pseudomonadati; phylum Myxococcota; class Myxococcia; species Deltaproteobacteria bacterium. The sequence goes on from JAFGEK010000219.1 coordinate 40,736, forward strand.
GCTGTACTTAGGTTTTTTCGCATTTGCCTAGCCGCTGGCGAAACTGCCTTTGCACAACAAATCATGATCATAAGCGGCCTTGCCTCAATGGCGATTGCCGGTATCTTTATGATTGGACAGCGTGACTTCAAACGCTTGCTTGCCTATTCGAGTGTCGAACATATGGGTATTTTGGTATTGGGTGTTGGTATCGGAGGGCTTGCAACCTTTGGCTCGTTATTACACTTGATTAACAACGGGCTTACTAAAGCAGTGCTCTTTCTAGCTGCAGGCAATATCCATCGCGCTTATCAAAGCAAGCTTGTCAATGAAGTAAGTGGTGCTATGCGTCGCTTACCTATAAGCGGCGCTTTATTATTAGCAGGTTTTTTTGCTATTACCGGCTCTCCGCCTTTTGGTCCTTTTATTAGTGAACTTACTATATTACGAGCCGCAATTGCCAATAATCAGATCCTCATCACCGTTCTCTTCTTGCTGTTTCTTCTGGTGGTGTTTATGGGTATGGGCACCCAAATACTCGCAGTCGTACAAGGCGAACCATCAAGAGCGGCTACTAATACCAATATAAAAGACCATTTCTTAACTGTAGCACCAATAATTATTTGTTGTGCTTTGGTGTTATTACTTGGAATTTATCTACCTACACCACTAGTTAATGCATTACAGGTAGCTGCGAATTTTCTTGAGAAAACCCTATGATCACGAGTTCATTCTTATCATTACATAACGCGCGTGCAGTACCTTTAGCGCATATACCACTTTTAACGTTACTAGAGTTACAGCAAGCTATAGTAACGGCAGCAAATCGCAATCGCCGTGTTGTTTGTCTTTTTACCACTTATATTGATAATACTCTTGAACTCTGGGTAATACTTGCATCTGATATCGATGGTATTCTCGAAGTGGCGCGAGCCCCTTTAAGCGATGATGGGTTTGCTTCTATTGCTACCCAATGTCCTGAAATACAATTATTCGAACGTGAAATTGCCGAACAGTATGGGCTTAATATTATAGGACATCCCTTACCAAAACCGGTACGCTTTCATACCTCATGGCGTGAAGGTCATGTAGCTTGGGGGCATACAACCTCTGCGAACATCGGAGTTATGGACTACTACCAGGTTGACGGCCATGAAGTCCACGAGGTAGCTGTCGGACCGGTTCATGCTGGCGTAATTGAACCTGGACATTTTCGTTTTCAATGTCATGGTGAACAAGTATTTCACCTAGAAATTTCATTAGGCTACCAACATCGTGGTATTGAGCAAGCTCTACTGCAAGGGCCAAATCTGCGCTCTATTCATTATATGGAAACCTTAGCTGGTGATACATCCATCGGTCATACTAACGCTTATTGCCAGGCGGTAGAAAGTTTAAGCGGGTCTAGTATTTCAGCACGTGCCCATGTCTTACGGGCGATTGCACTTGAGCTTGAACGCTTAGCAAACCATACCGGTGACCTTGGTGCTTTAGCTCATGATGTTGGCTATTTACCAACAGCATCATATTGTGGTCGTTTGCGTGGTGACTTTTTAAACCTAACTGCATTACTATGTGGTAGTCGTTTTGGGCGTGGTATAGTACGACCAGGTGGTGTTACTTTTGATCTTGAACCCATCCGCGCTGTTGAATTTATAACTCGTCTTGATGCTATTTACCGTGATGTAAAAGAAGCCGTGCGACTGTTATGGACTACCACCTCAGTACAAGCACGCTTTGAAGATACCGGTCGCTTAAGTACAGACTTAGCTCGTAATCTTGGTTTAGTAGGCTTAGCTGCACGCGCTTGTGGCCTGCAACGTGACGTACGTAAAAATCACCCCGCTGGTATTTATCAATTTGTACACATACCAATATCAACTTGGCATAGTGGCGATGTTTTTGCACGTGCCTTTCTACGTTGGCTTGAAATTGAACGTGCCGTAAAATTTATTCGTGATCAAGTCCATGAACTTCCGCATGGCGACATCCAAATCACACCTGCGCCTTTGCAATCTAAGCATCTTTGCGTTTCACTGGTTGAAGGTTGGCGAGGCGAAATTTGCCACGTAGCTATTACTGATGGCCATGGACGCTTTAGCGCTTATAAAGTTGTAGACCCTTCTTTTCATAATTGGATTGGTCTAGCTATGGCGCTGCGCAATCAACCTATCTCTGATTTTCCGTTATGTAATAAAAGCTTTAACCTCTCATACTGCGGGCACGACCTGTAAAAAAAAAATCTAAGGAGCCTTAAACCAATGCTTAATGTTTTGTTAACCCGCTTACGCCAAGGTCATCGTACTGCATCCTATCCTAAAAGCGAACCTATATTGCCTGATCGCTTTCGTGGCCTGCTGCAAATTGATGCTAATAAATGTCTGACGCTACGAAACCCACAAAAGCAAAACGATTGTGTTAAGTGTGCAACCATCTGCCCTACTAATGCAATCAGAGTTATTGCAGAACAAGGACCGCAGATAGATCTTGGCAAATGTATTTTCTGTGGTGATTGCGTTCATGCTTGCCCCACCCAAGCTGTCACTCATAGCTCTATTTACCCTATGTCTACACGGCAACGTAGCGATCTCAATATATCACATAACAAAACTTTAGCTTTAGCAAAGCCACTGGCACATGAATTACGCCGTATATTTAAGAGATCTTTGCACTTACGCCAAGTCAGCGCCGGTGGTTGTAATGCCTGTGAATCTGACATTAACGTGCTTAGCACCTTAACCTTTGACCTTGGGCGTTTTGGCATTAAAATGGTAGCCTCGCCTCGTCATGCCGATGGCTTAATCATTACAGGCCCGGTCACCGAAAATATGAAACTAGCTCTTGAAAAAACTTATGCCGCCGTAGCTAACCCAAAAATAGTAATCGCCGTTGGCGCCTGCGCTATCTCAGGTGGCTTATTTGCAGGCCACACTCAAACTCATAACGGAATCGATAATCTATTACCAGTAGATTTATATATTCCGGGTTGTCCGCCACATCCATACACCATTCTCGATGGTTTGCTACGCTTGCTTGGACGTCTGCCAAAACAATAGATTTGTTATGTTAGTTTAACTAGCGTTTTTTAGCGTAGATTATTTTATATTAAATTTACGGACAGCAACCAGTTGAATATTTGTTACTGCATTTACTACAAGTCTTTTGACATCCATCTTCTAAAGTACACTGTTTACAATCAACCGATGCATATGAACATTCGATTGCGTTTGCGGTACCAATCAATTTTTTGCACGTCGCACCATAAGCAGGTTTGCGCCAATCGCCGACTTTTACCGAGCATCCGCAAGAACCAAAAGATTCCCATTCACCGTTGTTACAAATCTCAATGATAGTGCTTCCTGTTGCATAGCATTTATAGGATCCAGCTGGTGCTGAACCACAAGATTTACCATGTGCCGAAACGTTATTACCATCAATACTATCGTCTTCTTCATCACCACATGACACAATGGCTAGCGCTAATATTGCGAAAACAATAAGATTAAAACTGAACCAATTTTTTTTAACCCACATATTTATTTCTCCTAAGTGCTAACCGCTTATTGCTTAGTTGTCGGCAAAATACAACAAACCAAACAATAATTTTATTTTGATTACAGATAAATTTGGTTTGCTGATAACACTACCCCCACATTTAGCTAGTTCTAACTAGGGCATACTTTTTGAAAATAAAAAACTCTTTTATTTCAATATAGTAATCTCGCTTGGCATCATTTAGCTTGGCTTGGGTTTTTCTTTTTACCCTGCTATTATCCATTTTATTTTAGGAGTTAGCACCATGAAATCACATCGCCAAGAGTTGACATTCAACACCCCCCATCGTCGCGATTACATTAATATCACTTCAAAAGTACAAGCAGCACTTGCTGAGAGCGGGATTCGCGAGGGTCTCTGCCTAGTTAATGCCATGCACATAACTGCTAGCGTTTATATTAATGATGATGAGCCCGGCCTGATAAAAGACTATGACGACTGGCTTGAAGAGCTGGCGCCCCATGAGCCTATTGAGCATTACCGGCACAATGGCGCTGAAGACAATGGTGATGCTCACCTTAAAAGACAAATTATGGGACGCGAAGTAGTAATCGCTGTAACCAATGGCGAGCTTGATTTTGGCCCGTGGGAACAAATTTTTTATGCCGAGTTCGACGGGCGGCGCAAAAAACGCGTGCTGATAAAAATAATTGGCGAATAAAAAAATTAAGCTACGTTTGCTTTAACCCACTTTATTATTTCATCAACATAGGCGAAAGCCAAACCAACAACTGTATCAGCCGCACCATAGTAAATCGCCATTCTGCCAGTAGGACCGTCAACTATGGCTGCACACGGAAATACTACATTGGGTACATCACCAACACATTCATATATTGTTTGCGGTGACATAAGATATGGTGCGGCGCGATAGCGCACAATCCATGGATTCTCAAGATCAAGTAAGGCTGCCCCCATGCTATAAATAAATCCATTACATGAAGTCAGCACCCCATGAAATATAAGCAACCATCCTTCATTGGTTTCAATCGGTATTGGACCGGCACCAACCTTAGTATGACACCAGCGATGCGTGGTGCCCATAACATGACGATGCTCACCCCAATGAATCATATCTATGCTATGTGATAAAAATATATCACCAAAAGATGTGTGACTATCATCGCTTGGGCGACTTAGCATAACGTATTTACCATTGATTTTGCGTGGAAACAGCACGCCATTGCGATTAAATGGCAAAAATGAATTTTCTAATTGATGAAAAGTTTCAAAATTAAAAGTATAGGCTATACCAATGGTTGGCCCATGATATCCATTACACCAAGTTAAATAATAGCGGTCTTCAATCCATACAAGTCGCGGATCATAACGATAAATAAATTCAGCAATTTCCGGCTTGGCCCCAACAAACTCAATTGGTTTTTCATTAATTGACCACTTAATACCATCAGCACTTTCGCCATAATGCAGATTCATTATTCTTTGTTGGTCATCGACCCGAAAAATACCAACGAATTTTCCATCGTGGGCAATAACTGCACTATTAAAGACGCTATTAGCCCCACTAAAAGGCGCGCGTGGTACTATCGGATTGCCAGAATAACGCCAAATTACATCGTTGTTTTCGGCGGATCTTTCTTGCCAGGGAATATTAGTAACTGCTGCGGTATTTATTGTAAGTGGCATGTCGCATGCCATAGCATATAACTCATTAAAAATAAGCTTATGTTATGTATTTTTTAATTCTCTGAATACTTACACCTCATGTTCAAGTAAAAACTGCTCCATAGTTACACCACTAATATTGCCAGCAGTAAATTTATCTTTATTTATAACCAGCAACTGAGCGTGTGGAAAGGTTTGTACAAACCAACTAAATTCAAATGCACTAGCTTGACCATGTTTAACCTCAATGAACTTTTTAGAGTTAATAACAAAATCAAGTTCATGCTTTTTAGTTTGCCAAAATGGCAAATGTTCGGGAACATCATCTCCACGCACTGCAGCACGACTCCATAATTCTTGTGCAACTAGCCATTCAAAATATTTGCCTAATATTTCATGTGGCATATTCGCAAAAGCTTTCACCGTATTAGGTGCATTAGCACTAAAGGCGATAGCCGCAAGCAAATTAACAAAAGGAAATTTTGCTGGACGACGAGACTGCACCACATTTCGCGAGGCATCCCAGGAACCTGATATACCCACAATCATTAGATCTGCCAATAATTCAAGATAACCAGCAGCAACCGTATTGTTAGCTAATCCGGCTTCACGCGCAATTTTTGCCTGACCTATAGGAGTAGTAGCAAAACGCATTAATGTTTGCATTAAAGTTATTAAAGTTGCTCGTTGTCTACCACTAGCAGCACACTCACCAAAAACCCAATCACGAATTGTAGCAGTAACATAAGTTGGCAAATGCTTCTCGTTAACTAATGCTATTGCTGCCATGGGACAGCCACCAGTTAACATGTAACCGAACAATGTATACTCTTTTAATTCATCACCCATTACCCGTTTAAATTCTTTATAAGGTACTGGAGTAAACAAATACTGAGTTCGTTTTAAACGACCTTTACGTCCTGGCAATCTCTCAGCTCCACGACGCAAATCAGTAGCTTTTGAGCCGGTTGTTACTAATAAAACATTTTTTAATTCACCAGCATCGAACAATCGCTTAACGGCTTTTTCCCAGTTATCTATTGCGGTGATCTCATCTATGAATATGCGTCGTACCGTAGCATCGCGATGAAACAAATTATTTAGAATATGTAATTCATTAGTTAAAACATCAGCATCAGCAATCCAATCACCATTTAAATAAAACGTCGATGCAGAACCATATTCTCTGGCACTTAGGTAAGCTTGCTGCTCAAGCCATGTGCTTTTACCATACTGGCGCGGTCCTCTGATTTGAATCAAACCTGATTGAGTTGGTAACTCTGGTAATCCAAAATCAAAATGAAAAATTACTGGCGCTGTATTTAACTCATCAAGATGCGGAAATAGCCCTGATTGGTCTATATTTCCATTGATTAATAGACTATTTATTTCTCTAACGTTCATAACGTTAATTAATTTAACGTTATAAACGTTAATTGTCAAATTTGTCTATTTTTTTAGTCAGTTGACTTCGTTTGGCATCACAATCGCAGCACCACAATCAGCACCACAATCAATCAACCACAATCAATTGACATAATATTATTACATGATATCATGTAATTATGTCCGATAAAACAATCGTTACCATTCGTGGGCAAACATCTATTCCAGCTCGGTTGCGGCGCGAATATCGCATTGAGCCTGGTACCGAATTAGTATGGGAAGCAGCTGGTGAACATGAATGGCGTGTGTATATCGAACGTAAAACAGAGGTCCTACCAAATCCTACAGGCATGCTTGGTTTTGCACGCCAATTTCGCAAAACACGCTCTACAGAACAATGGATGCGCGAACTTCGAGAAGGCGAGTGATAATGCTAGTAGTCGATACTTGTGTAATAATTGATATTGCTGATGCTGACCCGACATATGGCACATTATCAGCGCAGTGCTTAGAAGCGCATCTTAATCAAGGGTTAACAATTTCACCTATTTCTTATGTAGAACTTGCTCCCGTTTTTGACAATTCTACTCGCCTTTTGGATGAATTTCTTGATGGTGTTGGTATAGAAAAAAATGAGCAATTTTCCATCGCTGACCGATATGTCGCTTTTAACGCATGGGCTCGCCATATCATTGCCAAACGAACCAAAGTTACACATAAACGCCCAGTAGCCGATGCTCTAATCGGTGCTTTAGCAATACGCCTTGACGGTATCATTACTCGCAATGGTAATGACTTTCGTTCATTTTATCCCAAACTTTTGGTTATCGATCCAAGTCATTGACTTTTTATAAGTTAACGGTTTTTCAAGACCAATACCACTAAGTGTAAAATATTTTAGAAAAAATTACCCTCCTAATGCTTGAAATATCTACTTTCTGCCCTTTATTCCGAGCACGAACAGTTGCGCTATTAGGCCATCTTGCGCTAGCGCAAGTTGCACAAAAATTAATCATGAGGATCAAATGAGCGAGCAAAAACATACATTTACTGCCGAAGTGCAAGAACTATTGCATCTTATGGTTCATTCTCTTTATTCTAATAAAGACATTTTTTTACGTGAGCTGATTTCAAACAGCTCTGATGCTCTTGATAAACTGCGACTTTTAGGCATAACTCAAAAAGAGTTATTACCCAATGACGAGCTGCATATTCGTCTCGAACTTAATAAAGATAATAAAACCTTAACCATACACGACAATGGTATTGGTATGAGCCGCGATGATCTTATTAAAGAAATCGGTACCATTGCTCACTCAGGTACACAAAGTTTTCTTGCCACAATGAAGGAGCGGGCCCAAAACCAAACTGATAATGCAAATGCAGCGCCTGATCTCATTGGTCAATTTGGTGTTGGTTTTTATTCAACCTTTATGGTCGCCAAAAAGGTCACCATAATTACCCGACGGGCTGGCGAGGATACTGCCACCAAATGGGAGTCTACCGGCGACGGCACTTATACAATTGACGATGCTCAAAAATCCGAAACTGGCACTATTATTACCTTAGCGCTTAAAGACGTTGACGAAGAAGATGGGCTGAAAGATTATACTGACCCCTGGGTAATTAAAGATATTGTTAAGAAGCATTCAGATTTTGTCAGTTATCCGATTCGTATGATGGTTGAGCATCAAGAACCGGTGCTCGATGATAAAGGAAAAATCGTAGAAAATACGGTACCCAAGATTATCAAAAAAGACGAAGTCCTAAATTCCATGAAAGCAATTTGGACACGTCCGCGCAGCGAAGTTAAAGACGAAGAATATAAAGAATTCTACCACCATATTACTCATGATTATGGTGATCCGCTTGAGATTATTACCGCAAATATGGAGGGTAATTTCTCAGCCCGTCTCTTACTGTTTATCCCGCCTAAAGCACCATTTGACCTCTATTATCGTGATAAAATCAGCAAAGGCGTGCAACTATATGTCAAACGGGTTTTCATACTTGATGATTGGAAGGCCCTGTTGCCTGAATGGCTGCGCTTTGTCAAAGGTGTTATTGACTCTGAAGATTTGTCGTTAAATGTATCGCGTGAAATCCTCCAACAAGACCGTCAAATTCAAGCCATAAAAAAATTCGCGGTGAAAAAAGTTCTTGATGCGATTGAAAACATCAAGAGCAAACGACCTGATGATATGAAAAAATTATGGCAAGAATTTGGCCCAGTGCTTAAAGAAGGGCTAACTCTTGGTGATAAATCAGGTGAGCGTATTTTAGAGTTTATGCTTTGTCAGTCGACCAATAGTAATGAGCCGACCTTTTTAAACGATTACGTAGAACGTATGCCAGAAAAGCAAGAAGGTATTTATTATCTTGCTGGTTCTTCATTAGATGTACTCAAAGGTTCACCACACCTTGAAGCTTTTAAAGCTAAGAGTCTTGAGGTGTTATTATTTACGGATCCCATCGATCAATTCTGGTTGCAAAGCCATCTTGCCTATAAAGATAAAAAGTTCATCCCGATTGATAAGGGCGCTATCGATCTTGAAGCAGATGCCGACAAAGAAGTCGCTGATAAAACTAAAAAAGAAATGGATGAAGCACATTACAAAGATCTGTTGCAATGCTTACGCTCGCATCTTCAAGATGATATTAAAGAAGTGCGACTTTCAGGTCGCTTAACCGATAGTGCTGCTTGTTTGGTTGGTGATACGCATGATCTTACCCCACAAATGGAAGAAATCATGCAACGACTTGGGCAACAAATTCCGAAAACTAAGCGTATTTTAGAGTTAAATCGCAATCATCCCTTTATTGAAAAACTGCATGCTATTCATGCAACAGACCCCAAAGCAAACGATCTCGAGATTTATGCCAAGTTGCTATATGGCCAAGCCGTACTAGCTGAGGGTGGCAAACTTGCAAATCCAGGTGCCTATAGCCGCTTAATTATGGATGTGGCAACTAAAGCTGCTGCTAACTAAAAGTTATATTTAGTTTGTAAAAACGAACGGTTAATGCTTGACTTGCCGCATCCCAAGCGAGATCTATAAACCGCGCTATCTGTTATAGCAACTGGTGTCTTTATATAGTTAAACATTTGCTATATGAGTCACATCTGCAGCGCATGAAAACCTGATTATCGGCCACATAGGGTGTTGCCGATGCGGGGTGCAGCTTTAAAGTAGCTAGGGGGTGTCCCTAAATTGTTGGACCGAAAAATTCACGAAAGCCGCGTAAACGATGGCCGCGCGCTTAAGCAAAATCATGCAAAAGGCTTGCTTATAGCAAGTCGCAGGCAGGATTTTTGCGGGCACGCGGTCGTAAGTAGCGGATTTCGTGAAGATCGACTGGAGACATTTAGGGACACCCCCAATTATTCCTGGCGGAGAGAAACATGATTAAGTTGTCGCTAAAGTTGTTGCTGCGTGGCGTTATAGTCATCGGATTTGCTGCTTGTACGGGCTCAACTGCTGAAATCGCTAAAGAAATGGTTGACGCTATAAATACTAAAAATTCCGAGGCTGCCACAGCATTGCTTGCGCCTGAAGCAATGAGCGCTCTGACGCCAGTTGTAGAAGAACTTATAGCACAAAACTCAAAGCTTGAATTGGTAGGTGATTATACAGTGAAAAGTCGTCACGCAAACGCCCAGTACAAAGTGACTAATGATGAACTTATCAAGCTTGGTATCACTGCGGTAGAAGCCACTCTTGAAACTGTAGTTATCAACAAAAAACTAACCGATTTTAGATTAGTATATACTGCTGAAACACAAGCAAAAATTACTGAAGCTGAATTAAAAGATACCATTAAAATCATCGACGATTTTGAAAATGCTATAAATGAAAAAAATATTGATGCTGCACTTGCTCTGTTAAGTCCTGAAGCGAAAATAATTAGCTTGGATAACACGCAACTTAGTAATCAAGAAGAAATTAAAGCCTATTTAACCCAATTAGCCGCGCAAAATTTTAAAATTGAAAAAGCTGAAAAGAAAATTGAAGATGACAAATTCGTGTGGCAAAGCAAAGTGCAGACCGCTGATTGGACAAAAGCAAAACTTGAACCTCTTGATGTTACTGGGCAAGCCACTATTATTGACAGCAAAATTATAAGTTATGGCATTGCCCTTACTGAAGAAGCGCTAAACAAATTGCAACAAGCTGCTGCTGCAGCTCAAGCCACAGAAGCAAAAGATAGCAAAAAGAGTAAAAAACACTAAAGAAATCTAGCTCACCTATTTGATTGAGTTATTCTATTGATTATATTAGAGGGTTAAGCACTTGCATACCATCAAAGCGACTAAAATCACGGTCGCAAGTGCATAAAATGGCGCCATGTTCTATGGCAAGCGCGGCTAAATGAGCATCTGGTATGAGATTACCGTTGGCTTGACCATCTTGTATAAGCTTTTTAAAAATTTGCCAATGGCGATTAGTCGGATGCAAATAATCAACCATTGGCCTCGCAAACCAACTCTCAACATGTTTAGCAGCATCAGCAATTAAAAAAGGCTTGTGCAATAAGCGGGGATGAGTACTTATTCGTAAAAAAGCTAATACAGTTGACCATGCTAAACGTATTTGTCGGTCATTTGATAAACAATCTTCCCACCAATGACACGCTACTTTATGAAAAGGCGAAATGCTATCATACACGTATAAAATAATATTAGCATCTACTAAATACATTATTACCGCTCAGCCATTTCTAATAATTCACCAATGTTGTCGTAAGATAATCCATCACGTAATCCTAGAGGTCGTGCTTGTACTTTAAAGCGCGGTAATGCTTTAAATGATTTTTTGCAAGTTAATCCATCACGTAACGTCTCATTAACTACTAGCTTGAATGATTTGCCACTTAGGCGACGACGCTCATCGAGCTTGGTGGCAATATCTTCATCGATGGTTAAAGTTGTGCGCATATCATGATGCTATCAAATAGACATCATGATGTCTAGTCCTCAACTTTTCGATTTCGCAACTGATAAAATACCATAAAATGACACAAGTTATATTTTGGCTATTGGTAAGCTTTAATCCCCTTAAAAATAATACCTACCTCCAATGCCGCCCATTAAAGATGGGCCTAATCGTGGTAATAAAATTATTGACGGTACCAAGTCTACATACGCCTCTACCCTAGGCTTAGGAAAAAAGGCAGTAAAAGTAACAGGTACACGAAATATGATCCCGGCATTATCATCATAACAATAACGTCGGTTAAACCGATCACGATAACAACCACCATCATGAATATAGCCAGCAGCGCCGCCCACCCCTGCAGTAAAATCAAAGCTAACTACTTGGGTACGCGCGTCAATATGTCCCATTTGATGCTGCCAATCAGCAATAAAAATTGGACCAGAAGCACCATAGTAGGTCCCGGTCCAACCTAAAACAGCTTGCACCGCATCAGTATTGTTAAACCAGTACCTGCCAGTAAACCCAAAAGCTGGGTCGCCAAAATAAAGCCCTAAACCAAATTTGCGCTCGGGTAATTGTGCATGGGCGACTGAAGAAACCACAAAGGTTAAAAATATAAATAATAAGCAAGGTTTTAAAGCTTTGTTCATGATCGTGCAATTTACTACAACCGGTAGCAATATTTCAAAAGAGTTTTTAGTTTGCTTTTTCAATAGATGGTCGCAAAAGTCGTAAACCCAACAACGCACAACCGCTAGCCAAAATAAAAACACCAAAAACAGCAACGTACTCTGAAATCATGGGTCCAATTCCATATAAAACCACTCCTGTTAAAAATAATATTCCTGAAATTTTTGAAAACTCTCGCGAACGTATTAGAGCAATTGAAAAAGTAACAACGCCAATTAACATTACAGCCAAAAACATATTCTGAAAAATTAGTATGCCCGTATCATTAAAATAAATTTTGCCACCAAAAAGGGGGTATAATAATTCATGCTTTGCTAACAGTGGAAATATAAGCAACGCCCAAGCGCTATTTGCTATCTGAAGTATATAAGCTAATGTTACAAAAACATACCCAATAAAGCCTAAAACACCTGAGCTACTATAAAATCGAGAATATATCGCAGCAAAACCAAAAACTAAAAAAAGTACAGCTAACAATGCTGTTAATTCTAACCAACAAAAATGAGGATTCAATATTAACGGAGTTATATCACTACCATGTGCAAAATTTGGTAATAATATAGTATGCAAAATCGACCAGGCTGCTAATAAAACTGCGCCAATAATAACCGCGAACCCACCAAGACGTTGGATTTTTTCTAATTTCATTGAGTTATTAGCTCCTTTTCTCAAACCAGTTGTGCTAATACAAAACACAACAATTTATATTACTATTGGGAAAAAGAATCAATGTCGCCTATTGAACCTCGTAATTTATCAAACAAATTTCTTTCTGTACAGCAATGGACGCAACTAACTATAGCCAATGCTGCTGCTACCCTGCAAAGTAACCTTAAAAATGGGATCAGCTCTAACCAAGCCAGTGAACGCCAAAAGCATTACGGCTTAAACACCTTGCAAGAAAAAGGCAACAAGTCGCCTTTGCGTGTAATATTAGATCAGTTCGCCAATACTTTAGTCATCGTTCTCATTATCGCCGCCGTGATTTCAGCCGTTGCTGGCAGTCTTAAAGATGCTATCGCCATTGTTGCCATTGTTACTCTCAATGCTGTACTTGGCTTCATTCAAGAAATTAGAGCCGAACGGGCCATAGCCGCGCTACGCCAGTTAGCTATACCTAAAACACGGGTGCGACGCGATGGTATTGTTGTTGAAATCTCTTCAAGCGAATTAGTCCCTGGTGATATTGTTTTGCTTGAAGCTGGTAATCTGGTGCCTGCAGACGGCCGAATAATTGAATCTGCCAGTATGCGTATTGCCGAAGCTATGCTTACCGGGGAGTCAGAACCTATTGAAAAACAAACTGAAACTATACCAGGCAAAAATGCCTTAGCGCTTGGTGATCAAGTCAATATGGCTTTTATGGGCACTAGCGTTACTTTTGGCCGAGGGCAAATATTAGTTACCGCAACAGGAATGAATACTGAACTTGGCAAGGTTGCTAATCTAATTCAAAATGTTGGACAAGTTATTACTCCGCTACAACATCGTCTCAATAGATTAGGGCGCATTTTAGCAATCGCGGCATTTTGTGTAGTTGCAGTTATTTTTATTTTCGGCTTACTGTTTGGTCACGATTGGAAATTGATGTTTATGACTGCAGTAAGTATGGCTGTTGCTGTAATACCCGAGGGTCTCCCAGCAGTTGTTACTATTGCTTTGGCACTTGGGGCTCAACGAATGTTACATCGAAATGCACTAATACGACGCTTACCTGCAGTTGAAACATTGGGTTCAGTTAGTGTTATATGTTCAGACAAAACTGGTACCCTTACTGAAAATCGTATGAAGGTAAGTGTGCTAGATCTCGCTGGGCATCGAATTGATATCTCTGAAGAACTAAAACATCGCCAGCCCATAACTATAGCCAATAAGAAAACCTCAACACTTATTAATGATGAACCATCTCTTGCCCTATTATTAATGAGTGGCAGCTTATGTAATGATGCTACGCTGCAAATTGATCGCGGCAGACCAGGCCATTATCGTGCTGTTGGTGATCCAACTGAAGGTGCCTTGGTTATAGCAGCAGCACATTTTAACTTACTTCGCGATCAACTTGATCTTGATTTCCCTCGTATCAATGAAGCGCCTTTTGACTCAGAACGTAAACGCATGAGCACCATGCATAGTATTGTTAATCCATCAGCTTGGTTTTCGACCAATACTCTAAATCATAACAGTAAGTTCGTAGTATTTACCAAAGGCGCCGTTGATAGTCTGCTTACTGTATGTTCTCATGTCTTATATGAAAACCAGGTGGTGCATTTAGATGATGCTTGGCGAAATAAAATTACTGCTACTAATAATGAACTTGCACGAGATGGTATACGAGTTCTTGGTATTGCATATCGATTAGCTGCAAATGAAGAATCCGATAAAAAGCTTACGGCAACGCAGCTTGAGCGCAATTTAATATTTATTGGTCTGGTTGGTATGCTCGACCCACCACGTAGCGAAGTAAAACAAGCTGTGGCTACTTGCCAAAGCGCTGGTATTCGCCCCGTAATGATAACTGGTGACCATCCCGTTACTGCGCGTCGTATTGCTGCTGATTTAAATATTTTAGGTACCGGACAAGTTATTACCGGCCCCGAATTATTAGGCATCTCACCGGCACAGCTTGATAAATTAGTAAATCAAGTATCGGTATATGCTCGTGTCGCTCCCGAACAAAAATTACGTATTGTAGAAGCTCTACAAAGACAGGGGCATGTTGTCGCTATGACTGGTGATGGCGTTAACGATGCTCCAGCTTTGCGCCGCGCCGATATTGGAGTAGCGATGGGTATTACTGGTACTGATGTCGCTAAAGAAGCCGCAGCAATGGTATTAGTTGATGATAACTTTGCCACTATAGTTGCCGCAGTTGAAGAAGGTCGTTCTATTAACGATAATATTCGTAGGTTTCTAAAATTCTCGCTTGCTGGCAATCTTGCCAAGCTATTATTAGTATTTGTTGGACCACTTTTAGGTATGCCCCTGCCTTTAACTCCATTTCAAATTCTTTGGCTTAACTTAGTCACTGATGGTGTACTAGGTTTAGGTATTGGGGTCGAACCCTCCGAACCTGATGTTATGCAACGTAAGCCACAAAAATCCTCCGAAGGTATTTTAGCTCATGGTTTAGGCATACAAATTATTTGGCAAGGTTTGCTAATGGGAATAGTTAGTATTGCTGTCGGTTGGTGGGCTTTTAGTACCAAACAACCACAATGGCAAACTCTCGTGCTCACCACCGTAGTTCTACTGCAAATATTTCAAGCACACGCTAGTCGTTCTTCGCAACAAAGTGTTTTTAAACAAAATCCATTTTCAAATAAGCCATTGTTAGGTGCAACTTTATTACTTATAATTTTACAAGCCGCAGTGATCTATATTTCACCTTTACATAATATCTTTGCCACTTTATCTATGTCCGCAAAACAAGTTGGCATTTCATTTCTTGCAGGACTAGTTGTGCTGATTGTAGTAGAAATATTTAAAAGTCTTATCAATTATAGAAAAATAAAGAAAAAATCTAATAATTTCCTGAATGCTGCTATTGAGTAATCGTTATATATTAAGCTAGTGTAACTCTGTAAATGAGG
Organism: Deltaproteobacteria bacterium; assembly: GCA_016931625.1. NCBI lineage: Bacteria > Pseudomonadati > Myxococcota > Myxococcia > Deltaproteobacteria bacterium. The sequence continues at coordinate 56,499 of JAFGEK010000219.1, forward strand.
AGTCTTAATGCTGACTCAAGTATGGTTTAAAAACTACAAAGGTCTCCGTGATATTAAGCTTAATTTAGGCAGATTTAATGTCCTAGTCGGACCAAATGCTTGTGGTAAAACCTCTGTACTTGATGCCATTCGACAATTATCAATGGTTACATATAGGGATCCCTCTTTAGTATTTAATGGTTTATGGGATAAACGTGTTCTTTACAATCAAACTGCAAAGTCAAATACCATTTCTATTGGTGCTATCGGTGAAATGTTCAATAATGATATAAAATCAAACATAAAAGTTGAAGTTACTATTGATGTTGCCGCAAAACCACGTCCATTGCGTAAAGATGGCAATATAGATGGCCCTGATGGTGCTTTTAGTGTAGAAGCGGAGATTAATGATAAACCTCTAAATATCCCTAAAGGTCATCAAATTAATTGGGAATCTGCAGCTCATCCATTAGTCGAAGCTTTAAATTCTTCATATTTAAGACTTGATTATTTTAAACTTGCTGAACCAACATACTCAGATAGTATTATTCCTCAGTTAGAAGCTGGTGGTTTTGGTCTTGCTACAGTATTAAATAATATGCAAGCAAGTAACCCATCTGAATTTTCACAACTTATAGAAGATGTATGTTCAGTTGTACCTATAATAACATCAATTAGAACAACTAGAGTCCCTTTAAAAATAACCCGTCCACAAACTATTACTATTAATGGTCAAACTATAACTAATGAAATTAAAGAAGATGTAATCGGGCATCAAATATTACTCGATACTCAGTATGCCAAAAATATCCCTCCAAGTGGTATAAGCGAAGGTACTCTAATTGTACTTGGTATTCTTACTGAATTACATTCACAACCTTATGCAAAATTATTATTGCTTGATGATATTGAGCATGGCCTACATCCTAAAGCACAAAAAAATTTAATTGACCTATTACGGATTATACTTAATAAAAATTCTGATCTGCAAATAATCGCGACCTCTCATTCACCCTATCTTATAGACTCTCTTGAGCCTAGCGAAGTAATACTTTTTGATATTGGTGATGAAGGAGAAAGTATTGCTAAGCGTTTAATTGATCATCCAGATCATAAACATTGGCTTGAAACTATGACACCTGGTGAATTTTGGAGTTTTGCTGGTGAATCATGGGTAAAAGGTAAACAAGATAAGGATAAATAAAAATGAATGGGGGAATTTTTTTAAAATTCGGACTCGTTTGTGAAGGCAAAGGTGATGCAAGAACGATACCTTTAATTGTGTGGAGAGTTCTTTGTCATCAATTTGATTACCTTACTGATTATGATCCCTCATGCATTTCATGGCGCGGCCTTTCATCAAATAAAAATTATCTTCCTTGGGCACAAGTAAAAAGGATTTTTAAACTATCTAACTTAAAAATACATGGTAATTTTTCTGGTACTAGATCTACTGAATTTGTCAGTGCCCGTAAAGCATTGCTACTAATGCAAAAGGCTCATCATTCTGAGCCTATAGATCTTGTCTTTCTTATACGCGATGCTGACAAACTACCAGAGCAAAGATATGATGCATTAATTAATGCTTGTAATTCTTTTAAGTATCCCTTTTTCGTTGCTGTAGGTGTACCAATTGCCAAACGTGAATGTTGGGTTTTAGCTACTATTACCATTGAAATTGAAGATTTCGATTCACAATTGAAAACGAAAATAGCACAATTAGAAAAGGACCTTGGATTCAATCCTATTTTTAATTCACATCGTCTAAATGCTTCAGAGCCTAATGCCAAACGAAGTGCTAAGCGAGTCTTAAACCTATTAACAGATGATAATATTGCCCTTGAAGATACATGGATTAGTTCTGCGACACCTGAAATCTATATTAATCGAGGTATTAAAAATGGCCTCGCAATGTTTGTTCAAAATATTAAGAAACAACTGAGTCAATTATATAAAAAAAGAAAAATATGACCGATACACAATAAATTTAACTTGCTGCTAAATCTCAGTTTTCTGAGACATGATGGAAATATCAAGTTTATCGGTTGATAACAAACCTTAGATTATTCGCCATGGAGCTACCTTTGAACAGTATAATCGGTCAAAGCCTTATTTGGATAGCAATGATTGCTGCTTTCGCCGGAGTGCTATTAGGTTTTGTAACCGGCAAAAATCCTAGTCGCACTTCTATGCAATGGCTTTATCGGTTGGTGATGATTTTTTCGGGGGCCATGGTTGCTGCTAATGTTGTTATGGTAACTGCTCTTATAACCCATGACTTTTCTGTTAGTTATGTTGCTAAAGTTGGTAGCCGCTCAACTCCATTATCAATTACTATTGTATCTTTATGGTCAGCCCTTGAAGGTTCACTTCTATTTTGGGGCTTTATACTAGCTTTAGTTGTTGTCGCTTTTGCCCATATATGGCGCAAAAATTCTCCCCGACATATGGCATATGCTATCGGCACAATTCTTACGGTTTCACTTTTTTTTGCAATAATTATTGTTGGTCCGGCAAATCCGTTTACCGTCTTATCGCCGATACCCTTTGACGGCCCAGGACCAAATCCACTTTTGCAAAACCATCCATTAATGATTATTCACCCGCCACTACTATACTGTGGCTATGTTGCAATGGTGCTACCGTTTGCAATTGCTATTGCAGTCTTGCTAGCTGGTGAAACCAATTGGCCTTGGCTAAACATGCTACGTCAAACAATGCTAATTGCTTGGGGCTTTCTTGGCCTCGGTATTCTTACTGGGAGTTGGTGGTCATATGAAATATTAGGTTGGGGTGGTTATTGGTCTTGGGATCCCATAGAAAACGCTTCACTTATTCCTTGGCTAACGGCAACTGCTTGCCTACATGCAATTATAATTCAAAAACGCCAAAAGTTTTTAGCATTGTTAACATTAGCCTTAGCTATTATTACTTTTCTATTAACTATTTTCGGTACCTTTATAACTCGTAGTGGTATTATTAATTCCGTACATGCCTTTACTCAATCAACTATTGGTCCCACATTTCTTGCCTTTTTAGGGGTTATATCAATAGCTTCTTTAGCTTTACTCAGTAAACGTAATGTTCTTAACTCATCAACTATATCAACTACTAAATCTTATACGCTATTATCAAAACCTACTTTGCTTCTTATGGTTATTGCATTATTACTAACTTTTGCTTTTACCATACTTCTTGGCACTATATTTCCGTTATTTACTGAATTTATGCGTGGGGTTAAAATTTCAGTTGGCGCCCCTTATTTTAATAACATGTCTGTGCCCATTGTTATTTGCTTACTTATAATCTTAGCACTTAGTTACTTCGCCCCCTTCGAAGAAGTAAAAATAATTCACCCAAATTTTTTACTTATTTCATTATTTATCTCCAGTATAACATTTATTCTATTTTTGTTAACCGGCATCCGCCCCATATTTGCCGATTTTATTTTTTCACTTTGTGCTTTTGCTGCAACTGGTATCTTACTAAGTTTTACTTATGTATTCTCAATCAATAAAATTGATAGTACTGAAAACAAAAACCATCGATGTTGGTCTAAATATTTTTTAACTCGTTTCTTAGGGATGCAGCTAATTCATCTTTCTTTTATTATCATTGTTGCTGCAGTCTGTGGTTCGCATTTTTATAAACAAACTTACGAGTTCTCACTTACACCAGGGTCAAACCAATCCATTAACAATTATAAACTCACTTATGTAAAAGCATCGTTGTTAAAAGAACCACATCGCCAAGCAATAAATACAAAAATTAAACTTGAACAAAATAACAAAATTTTCTCTTTTTTATATCCATCACTAGTTTATTACCAAACTCAACGTGAACCTCTTGGTGTACCTCATATTTTGACTATTAATTACCGCGATTTATATTTATCACTTATATCGTTCAACCATGACGATAATAAAGCTTCGTTTAAATTTTTTATCATTCCACTTATTTCTTGGTTATGGTTGACTATACCGCTAATAGGTGTTGGAACTATTTTGTTGATAAGTTTTAAAAATAAATCTTCCGTAGACTAAATAATTAACTAAAAAGGACTAATATAATGAATTGGCGACTGTTTAGTATTACGAGCATTGCAGTCGTATTTTTATTAGTAATTTTATTTATGGGTTTTTTTTATGACCCTCATGCAGTACCTTCTGTTTTAGTCAATAGACCCGCACCATCATTTTCACTTATTGAACACCAAGGTACAAATTGGAATTTACTTCAAAACCAAGGCAAACCTATCGTTATCAATTTTTGGGCAAGTTGGTGTCAACCTTGTATTGACGAATTGGCAACACTTGCAAAATTATCACAAGACTATAAAGAACGGATAACTTTCATAGGTATTCTATATCAAGACACTACTGAAAATGCGCAAGCAATATTACATGAATATTCTCAATATTTTCCACAATTACTAGACCACGCCGGTCTTGTTGCAATTGATTATGGGGTAGCTGGCATACCAGAAAGTTTTATCATCGATAGTAAAGGTATTATTCGCCAAAAAATCGTTGGCATTATTAACCCTGATCAATTACGCCATGATCTTGACATATTACTAATGAGTAATTCGACGCCATGAATATATATTTTATTATTACCCTTTGCTTAACTGCAAATCTCAACTCTACAAATGCAAATAATATTCATCCAGTTAATCCTGTAATTGAGCAAATTGGCCGTGAGCTACGCTGTCCGGTATGCCAAGGAGTGCCAATTGGTGAATCACCGGCACCAATGGCCCATTCAATGATGCATAAAGTACGTGAACTACACGCTCAAGGAAAATCCCGTGAAGAAATATTACAATACTTTGTTGAACGATATGGTGAATGGGTATTGCTTAACCCAACCACCAAAGGCATTAATTGGCTGCTATGGCTATTACCACTTATAATTTTTATATTTTCAATATCGGCAATCTATTTTTATATTTCAACTCAAAAAAAAGTTGATCGCATAAATCAATCAATAACTCATAACACCGCCGCAAAAGAGCAAAATACTTATAATAACAACGCATCGGCTAACAATATAACTATTTCATCATTACCAAAGCACAAACATTTCGTCAAATTATTACCATTTGCTATTTATTTTCTTTTGCTACTAGGTTTTGTATTATTTTCTTTATATACATCTTTATTTTCTTCAAAATCATCTTCATCAGATCAATCGGTTAAGCAACAAAATTCTTCCTCCTCACTACCTCCGCTTTTTATTACTGCCGCACCTATTGATGCGAATGAATGGCAAAATTTAATTGATAAAATATCAAAAGAACCAAATAATGTTGATTTATTAGTAAGAATGGGACATTTGTTGATCATTGATAGAATGTATGAAGAAGCACAACTTGTTACTGAACGAGCTTTAAAAATAAATAGCAGCAATTTTGAAGCTCGCATTCATGCTGCCGCGCTAATCGCGCTTACTGATCCTCAGACCGCACTCAATAAGCTTTATGAATTGTTACAAACTAATCCCAACTTTGCTAATGGTTGGTTACTGCATGGTACTATTAGTATGTGGTCAGGTCATATTGACCTTATGTATGATAGCTTTAACAAATATATAGAAACTGCCCCTGATGGAAATGATAAAACCTTTATTATAAATATGCTGCAACAACTAAAATCTACTAGTCGCTTTTCGCGGCCCCACAAGAATTAAACGCATGCCCTTATCAATTCTCTCTACAACTAAAAAACCTTTAGTCTTTAATGCCTTAACTAACTCGGTTAAAGCGTCGTTGACTGTCTTACCTTGTAAAAAGATTGACATTCGCGCTTCTTGTTGATCGCATTTCATCTCCGGCATCATTAATACTCGTGCATTACGTGCCGTTTGATTTAAAGCCATTGCAATATGACATACTGATACATTGGCAAAACCGTCTCGCGGGTTTGGCATTGAGCGCTTACCGGGATAACCATCTCCATCTAAATCATAATGTAAATCACCTAACCAATTACCGTTAAAAAACTCTAGTTGCCAATTAACATAATCACGAGCATCGAGATTGGCTGCCATACCACCTACAAGTAAACTAAGTAGTTCAGCTCTACGGCCAGTCCGGTCATTTAAGTTAGGCGAATCAAGCATTGCATTCCAGCGTGCTACAAACCATTCAATCAAATCTGCTGCTCCTTGAGCACGCACTTGTCTTAGTACCGCTGCATATCGCTTAGCTGCTTGGGTATGACGTTTGCGAATATCTGGATCAAGCTTACCAATATCATTATTTTCTTGCACCGCTGGATGCTTAATTGCCCATTGCAATTCACCAATTTTACGTTTTGCGTTTACTAATTCATTTTCTAAAGCGGCTATACGAGCTTTGGCTTCATCTGGACTTTCAGGCGCTAAAAACACTCCAATTAAAGCACCAACACTTATCAAAGCTGTTCCAATAATAAGCCTATTTAATAACTGGCGTTTAGCAGGAGGTAATTGACCTGCAACTTTGCGATTAGGCTGGTTGTCAATCTCGTTCATTTTTTTTACCGTATGATCGCTATGGTATTTGTGAGGTTGAATTTAACAATAATGGTGGATCCCCTTTGCGACCTACTTTAGTCCAAAGATCATGAGGTATTTCCCAACCATCCGGATTATCATCAACCTTCCAACGTCGATGCAACCATAGCCATTGCTCTGGCACTTTTCGTATCCAACCTTCAATTACACGATTTAAGCGTTCAGTGTTATAACGAATATTGTCAGCATTCTCCTTATATGGTGTTTCAAGTATGAATGGTGGATCTACATGAAATAAATGATGTCCATTTTGATCAAGTCTTTCAATATGGCAAGTAATAATAGTAGCACCAGTCTCCATGGCAAATCGCACTGGAGCTGGTGAAGTTGCTGCTAAATGATTAAAGAAATCACACACAATAGCACGATGTCGCGCCATGTGTTGGTCAACAGCAAACGCAACTATTTCATTACGCGCTAAACTAGCACGAATTTCATTTTTTGAATTACGTGGTGCAATTTGACGAACTCCGGTACGATCACGAACCGCATACCAAAAATCTCGCGCCGGTTTCCAAGCAATATCTTTAAATACTACCGCCAACGGCAAACCCATTAAAGGGCCGCTACAAGCTAATAAATCAAAACTACCAATATGAGCAGTAACACAGACAATACCTTTGCCACGCGCTAAACCAGCTTCAAGATGTTCAAAACCTTCTCGTTTAATTAATTGTTCAATCTGTTTGTCACTCAAATACGGAAGTCGCAAACTCTCAACCCCATACATTGCCCAATGACGAGTTGTTGCTCGCAAAATACGCTTTTGCGCTTTGGCATCAAGCGAACCCTTAAAAACACGAGAAATATTCTGCCGCGCCACTTTAAGACGAATGGGAATGCCCCAATACCATAGCCAACTAAAAAATCGCCCAATCCTCAAAGACCAATTGAGGGGCAGCGCAGAAAATATGCGGCTTAAAAAAAGAACAATGGCTAAAACCTCCACTTTATAGAACTAATTTGGCTTTGCGATCGCATAAAGATCGTAATTATACAACTATGATAATTACGCTGAGGTTGTACAGATCTGTACTATAAAATTGAAGCAATAATCTAAATCAGTAATGAATTAGCGAGAACAATGACCGCCTGGGCAATAAGATGACATAACAACATTTTCACATAAATGAATAAAAAGTGTATCCCATATAAGTTTTCACATTTCCCATCTCGGTTGCACGTTATAGAAGATGTACAGCTTTTCCCAACTTATTAGCAAGTGCGTTATGAACTACCCGTATATAATCAATTAGTATTAGTTCGTTGGAATTACCTGTATCTACGACAATAATATTGTTTGGTTGTGCAATTACCGTTTTTTCTGCAGCATAGCTGACTCTCACTGGCAATATGATTACTATAGAGTCATTTACAAAAGTCTTACAAAAGCTCATTATCGTCACTCCTACGAAAGTGGGATTCCATAACTAGCTGATATTGCATAACATTATGGATTCCCGCTTTCGAGACGTTATATTTGCTATAATTAGAGCTATTTGCGATGCGGTAACAATACGATAATAATGAAGTAATGGAGCGATCGGAAAAAAAATACCCCAAAATTCTATCCTTTTTGGCCATAAAATTACCCTACACATATGGCGGTTTTCACCCATCATGCAAAGCCCAACCTGAATGATTTCGATCACTTACGCTTGTGTACGCTAAAAAGTTAACAGCGCAAATAGCTCAATTATTAATTGCATTGACTTTTGCAAGTGGCTCTATAGTAATAAAAAAAATATTGCACATAAGAATAAATGTTTTATTTTGCATACTATGCCCCTATTAATAATAATTGTAATTATGGCGCGTTCATATGCATTTGCGGTGACCATCTACGGGTTTCGCCAGCAGTTAACGTTATAGTATATGCAACAGCCTGCCAACCATCACGCTGTGCTTGTAATTTATATTTACCCGCTGGCAATTCAATAATTAATGGTGTTGTACCATAAGTTTTACCATTAATTGTAATGTTCGCCCATGTGCTTGTTGAAATAATCTCGAGAACGGCTGAATTTTTATTAAGTGGAGTTTCTTTATTCTGATTATCTTTTAACTTATTTTTCTTAGGAACTTTCTTATTGTTAATGACAGATTCTTTGTTCGTAATAACTTTGCGATTAGCTCCTAGAGAAGTTGCTGGTTTAATAGCAGATGCAGGGATCACAGAGGTTTGTACTGGCGGCATATAATTTACCGGTGCCCCAGCACTAGTTTCAACTGATTGAATTTTTATTGGCTGATTATCTGTTGCTATACCAAAATATAATTTATGCACTTCTTGCGAATTTTGAGGGAAATAATTCCAAGCTAAAAATATACTTATAGCCGCTAAAACAGCTATTGTCATACTAATGACAACTAAGACTTTACGCCTGATGGGCAAAATTGCAGATTGCTGTTTAAGATAAGTCTTAGAAATTTTGTCGTTGTTTGTTTTTGGTTTAGCAATCTCTGTTGACGGAGTATTCTCATTTGCTACTAGTGATGAATTCTTTATATTGGGTAATTCTAAAGTAACTCTTTTATTAACACCTATGGCTGCTGAACCTTCTGGCCATAACTTTTGCATGAGTGAGCGTAAATCATAGTCATTAGGTTCTTTTGCGATGTTTAACAAAACAGCTTGCAGTTGTTTAGCAAGTTCATAAGCTGAAGCAGTACGCTTGAAAATATCACGTTCAAGCGTTGCCATAATAATATCATCAAGCTCTTTAGATACATTAGGATTGTGTTTTGATGCAGGTTCAATTTTAGGCTCGGGACCAATCACTGCTAGTAAGGTTGCCGATTCATTTTGTCGTCTAAATCCCTGTATTGAAAGCAATAGCTTTAATGAACGTAGCGAAAAATTAAAACACTTTGCTTCACTGATTGGAGCTGAAACTATAGTTGGTGTGCGTATTGAAAAAGCTCCTGACCATGATGCTTACATTGTAACTGAAGCTGCAGAAGTATCAGTCGGCACTAAGCATAACGGTGCTGCAATTAAATTAGTTGATGGTCAACCATCACCTAGTGCCCTTGCTGAGTTGTGGGAGGTGCTTTCAGGCTCACCAAATAAACTATTTGAGTTATCGCAAGCCAGAAGTCAATTAAATACATTGGCTGTAGTGCCAACCCCACCACCACCGCCGCCACGCTGGATGCGGCCAGCATCTTTTATCACTGGTGTGATCGCATTGGGTTTCGGTGGATTAATGGTCTATGAAGGAGTCAAAGCCCATAATGCAAATAAACGAGCTGATGCTGCACACACATCACAAGGCTCAATTGCTATGGGTAGTAACGATACTTATGATAAGGCTATTAAAGATGCTGATGCTGCAAATCAAGCCATGCTCTATAGCGCTGGAGCAACTTTGCTTTTTGGCAGTGCTGCAGGGGTACTATGGTATTGGTCACGCGAGCCCAAGCCGTTTGTAGTAAGGTTTTAATGAATCTGTACTGGTGACTTTCGACTGATCGTGGTTCCATCACCTAACTCACCATAGGAGTTATCCCCCCAAGCCCAAAGAGTACCATCAGTTTTTATTGCTGCTGTATGGTTACCTCCAGCTGATATAGAGGTCCAGGTATCAACGCCTATCTGTATTGGAGTATGGCTGTCGTTAGTCGTTCCGTTACCAAATTGACCTGCTTCGTTCCAACCCCAAGCCCAAAGAATACCTTTAGAATTGATTCCAACGGTGTAAAAATAGCTAGCAACTATGGTATCCCAAGTGTCCGTGCCAATCTTCACCGGAGCATTATGTCTATTTGTTGTACCATCACCGAGCTGGCCCATTGAGTTATCACCCCACGACCACAAAGTCCCGTTAGTATCAATCGCCGCTGTATGAGTGTGACCAGCGGTCACGGTGTTCCATAAATTGTTGCCGATTCGTGTCGGAGCATGGCGAAAAACATCATTTGAGCCAATACCAAGCTCACCCTCATTATTGTTTCCCCACGCCCATAGGGTTTTATCTTCTTTAATTGCTGCCGTGTGAGCATAGCCAGCAGATACAATATTCCATACTTGTGTGCCTCCAATCTGTATGGGAGTAGGGGAATTATTTGTTGTTCCGTCACCGAGCTGACCATAAAGGTTTTCTCCCCATGCCCATAAAGTCTTATCAGCATTAATGGTCATGCTATGATGATTGCCACCCGCTACAGCAAGTCCTATCATTGCACAGCTTACAAAAATGTTCATAATATCTCCATCTGCGATAGTGCCTGTACCATTAGTAACGGCACAGATCTGTTCTGGGCTATTTGGTCGGTTGCTCTGCAACCGTGATCTCGTACCATGCACCGAAGGAGAGGGAGGCCTCATCAATAAGTATCTCGACGGGATCACTGTTGTTACTTGTTGGTACCGCCACAATTTTATGTGGCGTTCATTGTGTATCTGATAATACGAGTCCACTACCTGTAAGACCAGTAACCCGTACACTTAAGCTGTATGCTGTTTTTGAGCAGTTAACCGATATATCTGAGATGTCTTCGCTGGCAATAGTGCCTGTACCATTAGATACAGAGCAAATTAGCCCATTAGGTTGACCGCTTGTATTTACCGAATAATCTTCACCACTAGTCACAAGACTCTTAAACTGAAAACTTGTTTTACCTGAGTCTACCACAAACACAGCAGTCGCATCATTTAGAGAAAGAACTAAACCAGAACTTGTGGCATCATATCCAGATATGGTCCCACCAACTTTGTACTGGTTAGTAATGCAGTCTACATAAACAGTTGCATCAACCCCAGCAATTTTACCAGTCCCATTAGTTACCGTGCAGGTTTGACAGGGGTTAATCGGCTGTGACTTTACAGTGACTTCATATGCAATACCGCTGTCACTAAGGGGTACAAGCGTTGAAACCATTGCCTCTTGCTTAACGCTCCGATCAGGTTGGCCGCTTATTGCCAGAACTAAACCAGAGCCCTTTAAGCCACTAATATTAGCTTTAACCGCATATTGATTGGTAGTGCAGGCGACATTAACAGTAGTATCAGCTAGCAATGCACCACTGCCATTATCTATGGTGCAAGTCTGCCAAGGATCTGTGGGTTGAGCTAAAATATCAATAAGATAAGAAGCGCCAGAGGCAATTGGCCCTGACACCATAACCGTACCATTAGTATCGATATTAACTGTTTTATAAGTGCTCTGTATTTCACCTAATACTAAACCACTACCAACTAAGCCGGTAACAGTAGCGCTCACTTGATAAGTAATATCAGAACAGGTGATCACAATATCAGAGACATCATTACCAAAAATTACCCCTTGCCCATTAGAGACGGTGCACGTCTGCGCAGGCATTTTTGGCTGCGTTTTTACCGTTACGTTATAAGAGTAACCATCGGGCGCTTTAACTAACGGATGCGTGCCATCTTTTAATATCGCCAGGTTGGCAGTACCATTTTCTTGTAGGACTAAACCAGAACCATTAAGCCCTGTAACAGTTACTTCAATTTTATAATAAACAGTGTGATCTGGTTGAAAACATCCGGTACTAACACCTAAAAATAAAACCACAAAAATCTTTATTGCGAGCGACCAACGCGCGCTGAAAATAAAAAAACGACTAAACATTTCAACCCCCTAAATTAATTGCAAAAGCGAAGAACTATTTTGTGATATTGTACGCAATTCGTCAAGCCGAATTAGAGACGAGCCCTAATTAATTTGGAGTAACAAGCATATGCTCTCAAATATTCCACGTATAGGCATTACCTGCGATTTTGATACTGCTTTGAATAAACATGGTTTACCATCACCCCAATACACTTTATCTGAAGATTATGTTAATGCGGTTTTGGCTTCCGGCGGTGAACCTTGGTTATTACCGCATTTACCTATCGATCACGCAGAAAAAGTAGTTGAGCAACTTGATGGTCTTATAATTTCTGGAGGATTTTTCGATGTACCTCCTTCTTTCTATGGCGAAGCCATTAGACGAGTTGATGGTATTCGCGAAGTTCGCAGTGCTTTTGAGCGAGCCTTGATCCTACAAGCACGTAAAATTCTGTTGCCACTGCTCGGTATTTGCGGCGGGATGCAAATTATTAATGTTGCACTGGGGGGAACACTTTACCAAGACGACTCAGAAAGACCTGACACTCAAGAACATGAACAACCTCGCCCTAAAACCTACACTTATCACAATATAAATATTAGCGAAAAAAGTCGCTTAGCAAAAGTAGTGCAAACTTTAGAACTCGAGGTCAATAGTACTCACCATCAAATGGTACGTAATCTCGGCAGCGATCTTCACGTCAGTGCCGTTGCTCCTGATGGGGTAATAGAAGCAATCGAAACTAATGATTCCCACTTTTTGTTAGGGGTACAGTGGCATCCCGAAGCTTTATTAAAAAACCAAAAGCAGCTTGCTATCTACCAAGGGTTAATTAGCGCAGCTCGTGAACGTGGCTAAATTTATACATTTGCAGGTGCCGCATTATCAAAACGCGTATATTCTTTAAAGAAGCGCAGTTTTACTATATCAGTTGGGCCATTACGCTGTTTACCAACAATGATCTCGGCAATACCTTTATCGGCGCTTTCAGTGTTGTAATACTCATCACGATATACAAAACAAATAACGTCTGCGTCTTGTTCAATGGCGCCTGATTCTCTTAAATCTGAAAGCATTGGGTGTTTATCTTGCCTTTGTTCAAGCGATCGATTTAGCTGCGAAAGTGCAACAACTGGTACCGCAAGCTCTTTGGCCAATGCTTTTAAACCACGTGATATTTCTGAAATCTCCCGCTCTCGTCCTTCATTTCCAGCACGGCCACGCATAAGCTGCAAATAATCTACAATAATTAATCCTAAACCTTTTTCAGCCTGCAGGCGCCGGGCCTTGGCGCGCATTTCTAAAATACCAATCGCACCGGTGTCATCAAGGTATACTGGAGCTTCTGCAAGTATACCTGCAGCTTTAGCAAGTTTTGGCCAATCACTATCTTTTAAGAAACCTCCACGTAGCCGTTGACTATCTATTCTGGCCTCTGCACAAAGCATACGCATAACCAGTTGCTCTTTTGACATTTCTAATGAAAATATTGCAACCGGTGTTTGGGCACGCACTGCAGCATTTAAACCTACATTTAATGCAAATGCCGTTTTACCCATTGAAGGTCGTCCAGCTATGATTATCAAATCAGATGGCTGAAAACCAGAAGTAACTCGGTCAAGATCAACAAAGCCTGTGGGAATACCAGTAACCGCCTCTTTGCGTTCATAAAGCGTTTCAATGTGTTTAAAAGCTGTCTTTACCGCTTCTTTTAACGGGGTAAACCCACGGTGCTCACGCGCTCTGGTAATTTCGAATATTTTGGCTTCAGCTTGATCCAGTAAAAGCTCTATTTCACCGCCTTCATAACCTTGGCCAGCTATCGCAGTCGCTGCCGTAATTAAACGCCGCGATAATGAATTATCACGTACGATATTTGCATAATGAATAGCATTAGCTGCGGTTGGGACACTTTCGGTTAATGCTGCAACATAGCTTGCACCGCCAGCAACATCGAGTTGCGCCATATGGCGAAGTTGCGCAATAGTGGTTACTTCATCAATAGGTTCATTACGTTCAAATAATGCCTGCATTGCTTCGAAAATTCGCGCATGATTGACTCGATAAAAATCATCAGCCGTCACTAACGATATAACTTCACTAGCCGCGCCGCCATCGAGCATCATTGCACCAAGTACACTACGTTCGGCGTCGAGATCTTGTGGTGGTAGACGTCCTACCCGTTCAAGCTTGTTTTCCTCTGCGGTCATAAATTCTACTCACCCAATTATACCGTCATTTATTTTTTAACAACCCGCATAAGTAGTACTATTATGCCCCCAATTTTTACCTTCAATATTCATCATAATTATTGATACTCGCTCTCCATTTATATTTAATGTTTTTTGCAATAAACTGCAGAGTTTTTCAGATAATTCATGATTAACTTCAGCAGTTAATCCGCCAATACTTCGTACTTCTATAAAAGCAGCAGGGCCGGGTTTTCCGGCCCTAAAAATAGTCACGCCATCACGTACAATTGCCATTTGATAATTTTCTGATTTACCAATGGTTTCAGCGCATAGCTTTGATAACTGGGCGCAAAGAGATTCTTGTTGTTCTTTAGTTAATGTCTCAGTAGTCTCAAGACGAATACACGGCATAACTAATCTCCTTTTTTGGCCTTAGCGTAATAATATTTTGCTAGAAGTAAATGAACGTAGCTAGCATATCCATATTCATATGGTTTGTCATCAAGTGTAGTTTGTATTTTTATAGTTTCTAATAGTTTTGCCAAAAAGACTTTCTCATTTCTTTGCTCTAATGCTGCTTCAGCTTCGTTTATTAGTTCTTTTGCTTCTCCATAGCCGTTAGCTGAAACACTCTGACTAAAAATAGGTACAACAAAAGATAAAATAACTACAATAAATATATTCTTTCGTTGTATGTATCGCATCTCTTTTATTCTTTAGTTTAAGGAATATATAATCCATTCATGTCATAATAATTTATGCCTTCATACCCCCCAAAAAAAGTATTGAGCTAAATATAGATATTTCTAACTTGTTTATTAGCAATCGTGAAGTCAGATGCTATGAAAAGTCATTTAAGTATTGAGTAAAATTTGAAAATGCAAAAGATGTGATTACTAACTTGTTTAGAGTCAAGTTTCTGCAACGATCTGGACTTTTACTTCAGCGGTAACTGCTGCGCGTAACTTAATACCAACTTTAAAATCGCCAAGTTGTTTTAAAGGTTCTGGCAATACTACTTTTTTACGATCGATATTAATGCCCTTTTCACTTAAGGCTTGTGCAATATCATGGCTCGTAACCGAACCAAACAACTTATCTTGCTCACCAACCTTACGCGCAAATACAAGTGTCAAAGAGCTAACTTGCTTGGCAGCCTCTGCTGATAGAGCTTTAGCCTTTTGCAGACGAAATGATACAAGGCGTTTTTCATGTTCGAGTCGTGCTTTATTTTTGCTTGAAGCAGGAATGGCAACCTTATGTGGAATAAGAAAATTACGTCCAAATCCTGGCTTAACATTGACAAGATCACCGATCTCGCCGAGGTTTGGTACATCCTCGATGAGAATGACTTCCATGGTATTCTCCTTAGCTAACTTCTATCAGGCCCCGCTTACCATATATGGTAATAGTGCTAATTGACGTGCACGTTTAACTGCTTCGGTAACTTTGCGTTGATGTTTTGCACAATTGCCCGAAATACGTCTTGGCACAATTTTGCCTCGCTCACTAATGAAATATTTTAGTGAGGCGGCATCACGGTAATCAATAGCGATTTCTTTCTCGCTACAAAACCTGCATGCACGACGTCTACGAAAATTGCCGCCACGCCCCCCACGTTCATCAAGTTCGCCGCGCTCGCCATTCTTTATGTCTTCACTCATTAGCTGCTCCTCAACGAGTATTTAGTCAGAAGTTAAGTCGTCCTCATCATCTATTTCGTTCTCATCATCGAGATCCTCCTCGTATTCTTCGCTGCTATTTATTTCTTCAACAGCCTCTAATTTCTCTTCGCGTTCTGCTATATCATCAGACTCGTATTTTGGTTTAACATAAGTTTTTTCATCACGAGTCGTAGCATCAATCTCTATTGCCGTACGAATTGTCTCGTAACGTAAAATGCTGTCAGAAATGCGTAAATTACGCTCTAATTCAGCAACTAGACCTTTTTGGCCTAAATACTGGGTATGTATAAAAATACCACGCACTTGCTTTTTAATTTCATAAGCAAGTTTTTTCTTACCCCAATGATTGATTGCGATAAGCTTTCCACCTTGACTCTTAACTACCTCACGAACACGGTCGATAGTGCTTTCAATAGCTTCACCACTAAGATCAGGACGCATCACCATCGTCGTTTCATACTCGGTCATCAACATTGTCTAGTCACTCCATAAGTCACGCATTGTTATCATGGCGGTTGAAATAATTCATCGCCACTTGCGTACCATCCTCGATAATACTCACGACCGCTTTAGCCGCTAAAGCAATCGCATCGTCTATATGGCTTTGCTCCCTTTTGTCAAAACTTGATAACACATAATCAGCACCAGCCATGTTTATGCTCGGCTTGCCAATACCAAGCCGCACTCGCACAAACTCTTTTCCAACATGGGTAATGATCGAGCGCAGGCCATTATGCCCACCATGACCACCACCAATCTTTATGCGCACCACACCTGGCGCAAAGTCGAGCTCGTCATGTACTACAATCAGATCTTTTAGATCTAACTTATAATAATGCAGCAAACTTCCTACTGCATCGCCCGACAAATTCATATACGTCATGGGTTTAGCAAATAATACATCGCTAGACCCAATCGCTAATTTTACCACCCGAGCACCAATAAGCGACTTCCATGAACAACAACCAATGCCGCTTACAATTTGGTCAAGAACACGAAACCCAACATTATGTCGGGTTTTTTCGTATTCTTTGCCCGGATTACCAAGGCCGACAACCAACAACATATAACCTCACATGGTATTGTTTAGTTGGTTATTTCTTAGCCTTATCCTCCTTGACTTCACCCTTATCAACCGCAGCCGGAGCCGCTGCTGTCGCTACCGCACCTTCAACAACTGCAGCTTCTGCTGCTGGTTGTGGTGTACTTTCTTCTTCAGCAGCTACCATTGTTGCAATAGTTTGGTCGAGACGACCATGAACCTTTACCCCTTCAGGTAAAGTAAGTTCACTAGCTTTTATCGAGTTACCAATATCTAAGGCAGATACATCAACCGTAATATTCTCTGGGATGGCAGTAGGAAGACATTCGACCTCAAGACGACGTACTATTTGCTGTAAAATGCCACCTGCCAACAATCCCGCTGGCTTACCAATGAGTTCAACATGCACATCTACATGAATTGGTTTCTTCATATCAAGGGCATATAAATCTACATGCAAAGTGTTTTGCGTATATGGATCAATTTGTATTTCACGTATCAGGGCTTTGAATGGAATCGAATCGCCCTCGACCTTGACATCATAAACATGGCTTGAGCCATATTGCTGACGTTGTAAACCAAATATATGTGGATCAAGCGCCAATAAACGTGTTGGTAAGTTTGGTCCATATGCAATTGCTGGAATTTGACCAGCTTTACGAATTTTATGGGTAGCGCCTTTACCACAGTTTAAACGTGGTTGCGCTTCAATAGTATCTGTCATTTGAGGCATAAACAAAGCTCCTTCTTTTCTTCTAAGCCGCCTCATACAAAAAGCGAGCTAACTGATTCTCCTAGATGAATACGCCGCATAGCTTTGGCTATTAAAGGTGCTGTTGATAGCACCGCAATCTTGCTACTAGCCATCGCTTCTTCACGCATGGGTACAGTATCTGTAACAACAAACTGATCTATTGGCGAACGTTCAATACGTTCCATCGCCGGACCAGAAAAAACTGCATGTGTTGTATATGCAAAAACACGACGAGCACCCTTATCTTTTAGCGCGCTGGCTGCTTCTGTCACTGTCCCTGCAGTATCGACCATATCATCGACTAAAATAGCATCTAGACCCTCTACCTCACCAATAAGATTCATAATTTTGGCAATATTCGGTTGTGGCCGACGTTTGTCAACAATAGCTAACATAGCACCATGACGCTTAGAAAAAGCTCGGGCACGTTCGACGCCACCTGCATCAGGAGACACTATTACTGATTCTTCAGGTGAGTGAAACTCTTTCATGTGCTCAAGTAACACTGGCATGGCAAATAGATTATCAACTGGAATATTAAAAAAACCTTGGATTTGCCCTGCATGCAGATCAATAGAAAGCACCCGCGTAGCACCAGCAGTTGTAATAATATCGCTAACTAACTTAGCAGTAATTGGGGTTCGAGGCGCAGCTTTGCGATCTTGGCGTGCATATCCATAATACGGAATAACCGCACAAATACTATTTGCTGATGCACGTTTTAATGCATCTATCATTATCAGCAATTCAATTATGTGATCATTTGCAGGCGATGATGTCGATTGAATAACAAAAACTTCGGCACCACGTACATTTTCGCCAATCTCGACGAACATTTCACCATCAGAAAAGCGAACATTACGAGCTGCACCTAAAGGTACATCAAGGCACTCGCATATCTTGCGCGCAAGCTGCGGATTAGAGCTCCCGGCAAAGATTTTTATGTTATGTTCACTCGGCATGCATGCCAAACCTTGTTAATACCACCCAAAAAACCACGAAGTGGCTGGGGCGCCAGGATTTGAACCTGGGAATGTCGGAATCAAAATCCGATGCCTTACCAAGCTTGGCTACGCCCCAATACGCTCACCTAATCGCTTCAACACCTAGCAAAGAGCGCGCAGAAGTAGCAATTACCGTGAACTGTGTCAATATCAGCGAGCAATATGGCTGCTTGGCTGACAAAAAGCCGCGATCGTCCAATTACTTAGCAAATTCGTAATCGGTAATTAAAGCCTGGCCCTGATAAGTTCGATGGCAATAACCGACGCCCTAATAGAGCATTAAAAAGCCCGAGTCTAGGCTCGGGCTTAATAATAAAATTAATCATAACAAACTAGGGGGTGTCCCTAATTATTTATTTTTTTGCTTTACGTTTACCTTTTTTAGCAGCTTTACCAGGTTTTTTAGAGGGTTTCTCTGAAAATTGCGCAGCATTAATTTTCCAACCATCAGCTGTTTTGCTTAGCGGTATTTCAATTTTTTTGGCTTTTTTCCCTTTGCCCTGAGCCAGCGGAACCATAGCCGCATCACCCTCGACCACTGGTTCTCCAGCAGTACCCTTCGCTAATGCTGCAACCAGACGTTTTTTAGCTTTTGCTGGTGCTATTTCACCTTCAATTAAAGCATTAAGTGCTTCTTGGTCTTTGCCTTTGGCGGCAGCAATAGCTTTTTCAATAACCACTTTAGGGGAAACCTCGGGTTCTGCAGGAGAAAAAGCTACTGCTTTGTCAGCGGTTGCGCCTTCGGCGGCTGGTTTATCAGTAGCAGCGCCTTCAGCAGCTGGTTTGTCAGTAGCAGCGCCTTCGGCAGCTGCTTTGTCAGCGGTTGCGCCTTCGGCGGCTGGTTTATCAGCGGCAGCGCCTTCGGCAGCTGGCTGCTCTGCTGCTTGCTCACCCTCTTGACAAGCGTACAAACCAAAAACCGACATGGATAACGATAGCACACCGACAAGAACGCGCAGCTTCATGAAATGGCTCCTTAATGACTCGACAAAGTATCGAGTGATAAAGCTAAAGTTGTGGTACCTACTAAAACTAATATTACAAACTCGTACTTAAGAAACATAATTAAATCAAGTTAGCCGCACTATTGGCTGTAAGCAATCTTTGTTTCACGTTCTTTAAAAAATCTTAAAGCAAGAAAGTACGCGCCTCACAAATAAATTGTGAGGCGCATTTTAACAAGGATAGTTATGAGTGCGCCATCGCTGTTTCGTATTGTTGAACTTCATCCTCCCAAGTTTCGCGTGCGGTAGTCATATTTTTCCGTGCTGTTTCAGCCCTCGCTTTCTTGGCTTGTTTGCGACGATTACTAGTATTTAAGCGACGATCACGCTCACGTTTAACCTGTTCGAGCAAACGATCGTGAGCTAGATCAATGGCTTTATACATATCTTCATCTACCTCAACTAAATTAATTGTTTTGCCTCTAGGCATTACTACAGTTACTCGACATTCTTTATTCTTGCCATCACGGACATGACCAATCGCGTTAAGCTCTATATCAATACGCATAGACGGTTTATCAATAATACGCATTAGAGCATTTCCAAGCTTCTGTTCTGCATGCTCCTTTAATGATGGAGTAAGATTCATATGCCGAGCCTTTACGATTACTATCATGCATGTCTCCTAGAACTGGTACTTAAAGACCAACGACAACCTGTCGTTGGCCAAAATAAATGAAGAAAATTTGGAAGATAAAATAAAAGAAATGCTAGGTGGTTTAGCCACAAGATGTGAAGTCCAGGCATAAAAGGCGCGCTGGCTTGCAACCAAAGCTCCCAATCCAAAACTTCTCTCCCCCAACTTTTATAGTTTAGCCTATGTGAATTAGAATTACCTATAAATAAGATGAACCCCGGTACACATAGACGCAAGTATCTAATTAACGATTTTCCGTAAAAAAAAATTCCTTTTATTTTTCAAGAAAATAGGACTTATCTATCGCTTATGAAGGCAGGGTAAACTTTTCGGGCGCGGCAAGCAACGCCCCTACTAGTTCATTTGGGCGGTTTTGGGGGGTTCGCCAACACGTACCATTACTTCTGCCAGGCCATCGATTAACATTTGAATGCGGTTACGAACTTTTTGGGCGGCAAGTAGTTTTTGCTGCAGATCACTATCAGATATAACTGCTGCAGCTAGTACATCAGCAATTTGTACAGGGTCAGGAGTTGAACGTAGAACTTCACCTAGCTGAGCATCTTTATCTTCTAAAGAAGTACGCAAACTCATAATGCAACTTTCAAGACGTCCTAATTCAAGAGAAGCTTCTTCAAGATCTTTTTCAGTTGGTAAGGGCATAAGTTCAACATGAAATCGACGGTAGCGCTCTGAAGGTATTTCCTTAATAATATTCATACGTTGTACGCCCTGAATCAGCACATTATATGAATCATTGGCCAATTTTTCGGCATGAATAATTCTGCCAACACAACCAACAGCACATACTTTTGCTAAAGATTCTGTTGGTCCACTGGTGGGATCAAGTCTAACAACACCAACAATAGCTTCACTAGCAATTGCATCTTCTAACAATAAAACTATATCACTATCAGTTACATGCAAGGGTAAAACAGTACCAGGAAACAACACTGTCGTTGCCATAGGCATGACAGCCAAGTGCGAAAATATATTTGTGCCAAATTTTTCTTTATCCACGCTTGTAAGCGTTAACAAGGTAAAGAGTTGTGAGCAAGCAGGTATGTGCAATATCTGCCTTTTTTTTGCATGTGTGACAATGTATGTACTAAACTAGTTATTATGGAGCAATTCTCCAACTTAGAAACGGTGCTATCGCGGATAGAAACTCGCCTGAGCGCCATAGAACAAAAAATCGACAGTTTGACCATGGCCCGGCGAAAATCCATGGAATGGATCGCGCAATTATCTGAGCATATAAATTCGCTTGATAGTTTTCGTGAAGAAGTACGCGCCAGCCTTGAACCACTGTTTGCCAAAGTCGAAAGCTGCGAAGATAATGTTCGTATTCTTCGCCATGCAACTAGCGATATGTCACGACGGCTTGATGACGCAGATAACCATCGCGTACATAAAGCTACGATTGTCTAAATTTATTTGTATTAGCTATAGCTTACCAATTCAGCCATAATTGCGGCAATGACGCATAACAAATACCCCGTTATTATTATTGGTGCAGGTATTACTGGTTTAGCAGCAGCACATGTGTTGGGTAAAAATTGCTGTGTTGTTGAACAAGAAAAAGAAGTAGGTGGTCTATTACGTTCTTTTACTCGTCATGGTTGTACTTTTGATATTACTGGTCATTGGCTGCATTTTCGTGATCGGCAAATTAAACAATTTGTACAAGATATATTAGGGGATAATTTAATAAATATAGAGCGTCGCGCTTCTATTTATAGCAATGGCATCACCACCCCTTACCCCTTTCAGGCTAATACTTTTGGCCGACCCGCTTCAGTTATTGCTGACTGTTTATTAGGTTATTTTGCCGCTCGTGAAAAATGCCCTCCGGCTGATACAACCAATAATCAAAATTCATTTGCAGATTTCATTAATAACAAGCTTGGTTATGGTTTCGCCAAACATTTTATGACTCCATACAATACCAAGTTGTGGACAGTGCCTCCCAATGAATTTGATGCACGCTGGTGTGAACGATTTATCCCAACCCCTACTCCAGAAGAAGTAATATATGGCGCACTAGAACCAAGCGGCGCTGGGCATCGTCTTGGTTATAATGCGCAATTTTTATACCCAAAAAATGGAGGCATCGCACAATTAGTAAAAAAACTTAAAAATAAATGTACCGGCGCAATTTATACTGAAAGTACTGTAGTAAAAGTTGATTGGAATAAACAACAACTAATCACCGCTAACGGTGAAGTGTTTGAATATAATAGTTTAATTTCAACAGCGCCACTTGATGCCTTAATAAATATGTTAATAGAACCACCCAATATAGTTATTGATGCCGCAAAAAACTTACGGGCAGCAAGTGTTACTTATTGGGATGTTGTTCTGGCAAATAAAAACCAAGCAAATGATGCGCATTGGACGTATTATCCTGATGCCGAAATAGCATTTTATCGCGTGGGTTCTCCATCGGCAGTATTGCCTTCACTTGCCCCGGGCTGCCGCACACTATGTGTTGAACTTAGTCATCCTCGCGGTTCAAACATAACTGTGACTACAGATAATATAATAGCAAGCTTACGTGCTGTTGGCCTGATAGCCAAAGATGAAACGCCAATATTATGTGAGCAAAATACTATTGAATGCGCTTATGTAATTATGGACCATAATTATGGTAAGTCTCGCAACAACGTTTTTGATTGGCTTAAAAATAATAAAATTTTTTCAATAGGTCGCTATGGTAGTTGGACTTATGATTCAATGGAAGGTGCTATATTTGAAGGGCTGCAAACTGCAAAAGAAATATTGATCAATTTTTGCTAATAAGGCGGTGGACAATACCACCATAACCATACCAACAGTAATAAACCTAAAAAAATCACACCTGCACCAAGTACTAAAGCTATATTTAATGTACTTTCAATCATAATAAATCCAATAGCCGCGCCAGCAATGCCCACCAAGTAAGTTGTTAAAGCAATTTGCCGTGCTGACCAACCACGATGTTGCAAACGCAAGGCAAAATGATCGCCACTACCATGCCATGGTGCAGCTCGGCGCACGATACGTGCCAAACTAACTAAAGCCATTTCTAAAATGGGAATAAATAATAAAACTCCTGGCACAATTATACTAGCAATGTTTTGCCGTGTATAAGCGGCAATCATTGATAGTGCCGCCAGCATAAAACCAACTAAGAGACTACCAGCATCACCGAGATAAATACGCGCTTTGGGAAAATTAAATTTTAAAAAACCAATAAGACTACCAGCAAGGGCCACAGCAGTGGTGGCAACTAGAATGTTGCCATTTCGCCATGCGATCCATCCTAAGGCCAATGCTGCAATCGCACCTACACCTGAGGCAAGACCGTCGGCAACATCTATAATATTAACAGCATTAGTTATGAAAACTAACCACAATACTGTAACTAAGTAGCTTAAACCTTCTGGCAATATTTCAAGTTGTACTGCAATACCGCTTTTAATAAGCACGAATGCCGCTAAAAATTGCCCGGCTAGTTTTAGCCAAGGCGGCAGCACCTTCATATCATCAAATAGACCAAGCATTACCATTATTGTGCTGCCAAGCAATAAACCCAATAGATAAGCGCTAAACTCATAAATTATGGCTAGGGTTATAAGAAAGGTGAGATAAATCGCTATACCACCTAAATATGGTATTGGTTCATGCTGACGCTTGAGCTTACCATCAGGATGATCAAGCACACCAAAACGCATTGCACCCTGGCGTACAATAGGAGTGAGATAAAGACTTAAAACTATGGCAAAAGTAAATGTTACGAATAAATGCAAGATACCTTGAGGCATCAAATAGCCTTTCGGCGAGCAAATAAAATAATGGCTAATACTAAGGCACAACTAGCATATGCAAAAGCATAAACGGTCGCAAAAAAAGTAAAGGCCGCTGGCACCGCTAAATTATTGGCAGCTTGCAAACGTAACGATAGTGCTTGTAAATCTGGAAGTACTGCATGGGCAGCATATAAAAACCAACTAAATATCGGAGAGCTATCAATAAGCTTGTCAGCAAGTAAGACTATATCGTTAGTGAAGTTCCCAGCGACTACTACAGTAATGCTATAAGTGGCTGCAAAAACTGGGGAGGCAAAGCATGAAAATAAAAGAGACAAAGCTGTAACCACAATCATTTCAAGACAAGCAAGCCAAATGCTTGCAGCAAAAGCTTGCGGCAATTTATCACCGTACATCCACACGGCTAATGCTGTAGCAAACAACAGCAAGAGCACAATCATAACCATAGTCGTTAGCACGCCGATGTATTTGCCAAGAACGAAAGCGCTTCGTGGCAGAGGTCGTGCTAATACCGGATAAGCGCTATGGCGCTCTAACTCACGACCAAAAGAGATAATCATAAGCGCGACCGCCATTAAACTACCCATGGCACTTGCAGCAGCTAAACCAACATCCACAATAAGGCGCGCTCGTTCACCCATTGAGACTGCCGCTAGCGTTACCGAAAAACCTACCAAAGCTACACCAAACATAACAGCAACAACCAAAATACGATTACGTATTGATTCTAAAAAAGTTGTTATGGCAATGGCTAGGGTAGCTGAAAAATATCGTCTCATAACGCACTTGCCTCAATCTTATTAAGCGATTCTGCTACAAAGACCTCTTCAAGTGAACGCCGCTGCGTCTGCACCGCCACTATTTGCGCTTGTGCTTTTCGTAATGTATCAATGATTTGATTAGCCGCATCGCTGTTTTGCGCCACAAAAACATCTGCATCAAAACGCTGGCTGCTCACTAGCGCTAAAGCGGCGGCGGCTTGACGAGCTTTTTTATTGCAGCCTTGAGCGATAATTTCAACACTCGCAGCAGTTTCTTCAAGTAAAGTATCAATAGTACCTAACTTTCGTACACTACCCTCAACTAGTATAGCCACCCGATCACAAATTGATTCGACATCAGGCAAAATATGGGTTGAAAAAAATACTGTTTTACCTGCAGCTTTTAAATTTAACATGATCTGCCGCACATCGTGCCTGCCGATGGGGTCAAGTCCACTCATTGGTTCATCAAGAATCACTAGCTCAGGCTCAGCTATTAGTGATTGGCCTAAACCAACACGTTGTTGCATTCCCTTTGACATGCCCCCCAAACGTTCATGCGCTACAGCGCGCATGCCAACAAGTTCTAAAACTTTATCAATACGCTGTAACGATTGTTTGGGCGATAAACCAGCAAGTATGCCGTGTAACAATAATAATTCATGCGCACTAAGATACTCAGGAAAATATGCACGTTCAGGCATAAAACCAATACGCTTGCGTGTTGCTACTTGCGTTACTGGTGCGCCAAAAATCTGCACCACCCCCTTTTTAGGTTTAAGCAAACCTAATAACGCTTTAATGGTAGTGGTTTTACCGGCACCGTTTGGCCCTAAAAATCCAAATATTTCACCTGGGGCTACATTAAAACTGACCCCGCGTAAAACGGTTTTACGTCGTGACCAAAAATGCGGCTGGACACAATAATGTAAGTCTTCAATCAAAATCGGATTCACTATTTAAAGATCCTCTTTTTGTTTATGAACACGCAAGCGTTTGTCGTCGTTGCTGCTTTGTACCCTACCTTGAGAATTGATAAAAAATTTACCCCCTAAAACTTCCTTAGGAATACTTCTTAAAAGCCCTGGTGCAATAAGCTCATTAATACTCTGTGGTCGGCGACCATTTCTTTTACTAAATAAATCAGCAATACGATTAAGTTCGCGCAGTTGTAATTCAAAAATGAGCAGTTGGCGACGCTCAAGATATTCTTGACGTAATTTCTCATCGGTTATGCCTTCAAGTAATGAATCAACTAACGCGATCCCTACTTCGGGGGCGCCCCCTTCTGCTGCAAGGCGAGCCGCCAATGGCCCGGTAATCGGTGGAGCAGCCGCAAACTTTGCTGCAGCAGCTAAAGCTTTTGCACCACCAATATAATCACCTAAAAAATAATAACGATTAAATCCTAATAAAAAAGGTAAGCGCCAATCATTGGGGCAATATTTTTGCCCACGTTCAAGAAACGTAACCGCAACTTTTATATCCATGCCTTTAACGGTTAGGGCCGTACCGGCAAAAAAATAGGCGCTATCAAAGTAAGGATCGAGTTCAGTAATGCGGTAAATAAACGGTTCAAGATTTGGATAAGACCACTTGTGCATGCCTTTGTCGCCAAAATGCGACAACGCGCGTAACCAATAATAATCGGCAACGACTGAACGATAACCCATGCTTAAAATATTTAAGGCGCGCATTGAAGGCAGTGCTTCGTGTGGCGAGGTGGGCATGGGTAATTTTTGCTCATGCAAATTGCTATGAATAAAACCGGTGATAATAACGCCTATAATAAAAACCACTAGCAATCGCACGATGATTCACCTTTGTCGCCATACCAATATTATTGGTTAGTAACAAATCCCTCACTGAAAGCTGCATCAGCTAATCGTTTATCAAAAGTATGAAAAACTCGACCAGTTGGTTCACCAGCCCATACTAAAGCAGCTGCTAACTGTAAGGCATCAGCCGCTTTTAAGCTGTGCGTACATAATAACCGTACGGCTAAAGGTTTAACTTTTTCAACATCAATTACCATACGACATGAAGCTATGAGTTCATCGGCTCGTTTAGTTACATGCATTAATTGTTGCATATCAACAATACCTTCGCGATATCGCCGCTGCAAGGCCGAGATAATTTCTATTGGGGTTAAAGTCCAAACAACAATAGCTGCATCTTCATGCAACCATGATTTTGTTTTAATCGTAAATTTTTCTTTTATTAACAAAGGAACCAATGCTGATGTATCCCAAAACCTCACTGTTCACTCTCATCACGTTCTGCTAACACCGCATCTACAAGATTTAACTCCAATGATGATATTTGTTTAAGCCATTTGGATGACAGCACTTTTAAGGGAGGGCGTAAAACCCCTGCATTTTCTAGTTCTACAATTCTTGCATCTTCAGTGCCCAAACGATCAGTATTAGATGCCGGTGTTAGCTTTGCTATTACATGATTTCGATCACGCACTAATACGATTTCACCGCGCCGCACACGTTTTAAGTATTTGCTAAGATTGTTTTTAAGCTCGGCGGTACCAATTGAAATCATAGCTATTATATAGCCTATTAATATAGCTATATCAAGGCTATATTATTTCATAATTTAAGTGCCGTTAGCCACATTGGTTAAATTATTAGCATTATCGATTGTCCACGTGTCACAAGAACTTAAGTTATGAGCAGCACCGGTGGTAAACGCCGTTGTTGATTGAGAACCCGACCCCGCAGGTTTAGTGGTGCAAGTAGCATCTGCTGATGATAAATCGTTAGTGCCGTCTACCCAGTAATTATATTTATAGTTAGCTTCTGGCGACCAACCGCAAAGGCCACATACATAGGTACTACGCTCAGCATAATTAGCTTTGGCAGAAGTAAAAAAGGCTTTAAGATTAGCTTTGGCTTCTGATTGTTTGGCTCTATTTTGAAACTTGGCAAAATTCGGTATGGCAATAGCTGCAAGAATACCAATAATGGCAACAACAATCATAATCTCGATCATTGTAAAACCGCGTTCTATTTTATGAAGCATAAGTTTCTTTTTCATTGCGTTACCTACAATCTTCATAAGGCAGTGTATGTTTGCAAGTGGCCTCATTGTGGACCAACTTTCACCTACATTCAACCATGCAACAACAATACCAAAAAATTAAATATCTCGAACACGTAAATTCAACAAATTAAGCCACCATACGCCTTGAAATACTGACGTATTTTGTCACTCGCCTTTTTTATACTGACAATCCACGTCCATAAAGCTGTTTGGTGTAAAAAGAGCTTAAGATTGAACTTATGCAACCATTAATTCTCTTGCTTCTATTCTGAAGAATTAAGAGTGTTAAATATTCTAGCTGATTCTTTATCAAGCGCTAGTATTGCTTTGGCGCGGCCTTGATATCTCTGGGCTGCATTTTGCGCTAAAACAATTTTTAAGGTAAGCTCACCTATGCGTGCAATATCTTGTTCACGCTTTGCTTGCAGTGCCAATTGCACTAAAGCACGTGCACAATATGGTTCTTCAATTATGGCATTTTTATAGGCAACAAGCGCTTTATCTAATCGACCACTTTCTTGATAAGCATTGCCTAAATTCCAATAGGTAAGTGCATTATGCGGTTCGCCAAGTAGCGCCAATTGATAAAGGCGAATAAGTAATTCGTTGGCGACAGTATGAGGCAAGTGGACTCGCTCATTTTCAATAATCATTGCCGCGAGTAACAAAGGCTTAGGGTTAAGCGGAAATCTCTGTGCTAATTCACTTAAGTCTTCAGCAAATTCAATGGCTGATTTACCATTTTGGCGACTAAATTGTTGGTATTGCAATGCAGCCCCTAAACTCCAAGGTGTAATTTTACTGGCCCAAGCAGCAACTTTTTCAGCTCTGCTTGTATTACCTTGTTTGGCGAAATAAGTGGCACTTGTTTCTAAAAGTTGGCCAATTGCACCGGGGATGGCGAAAACTAAAACTAGTAGCGAGATAAAACGCAATGGCAGCAACTTCACCAAAGACACCTGAACACTTATTTTTTGCTTTGGTGCTATAGCTTTTTGTTCTTGATAGCGAAAACGCGTCAACTCGGCCGCCCATATGGCCGCAAAAAATGCAATTACTGAAACATGCAAAGTTGCGCCGAATAAAGCCGGAATACCAAAAGCAAACAACATTGCAGCATCATAACTAGCTTGTTGTTTTTGCTTAGTATCATCTGCGCGCAAATTTGAAATTATATTAAATAATACCCAGATAATTGGTAGTAATACTGCCAAAAGACCAAACCAACCGAGTTCAACCCAAATATTTAATAACTCATTATGTGCATCACTAGCTAAACGTGGGTAGCGCACCATGCCATTATCAATACGAATGCCATGATGGCGCATGGCTGCTTCATAATTACCTAAACCTACACCAATTGGAGATTCGGCTAAGGCTAACTCAGCACTTGAGCGCCAAATAGCAAGACGCGAATACGCATAAGGATCGCTAGTGCTCTGCCAACGAGACTTGAATGTTGGTACCAAAAAAACAGCAAGCAAGGCTATGACAACCGCAGCTATGGTTAAACGGCATAAGCCGCGCATGAAAGTATACGCCAATAGAGATACCGCTAGGGCCAACCAACCGGATCGTGACTGTGTGCTTACCATTGCAATCAACAAAATTAAAAATACTACTGCCAATACTTTTCGCTGAGAGCTAGTTGAAAAAAAACGATGGACAATAATCACTATTGCCGGACACAAAAAGGCTGCTAATTCATTAGGATTAAAAAAACCTGCAGTTGCTCGCCCGCCAATAAATACAAATTGAGCAATAGCCCAAAATGCATGCAACATGGCGACCACCACCAAAGCGTTGAGCAACCTTTGATTAATAAAAGCGGGGCTACAGTTTAGTGCACCATAAAGCGCTACTACTAATACCACCGTAATTAATGCTTGCAGCGCAAGACCAAAATTTACTGCAAAGATTAAACCTAATAACACTGTCATTACCGCCACCAAGGGTGGCAGTATTTCGTACCAGCATAGTGAAAATGCCTTGATGCAATATAACGAAATGGTCTTGAAAATAACTAAAACCGCAGCCGCACGTAAAAAGAAAGCTGGTATATGTTCAGTCGCACCGTTGATCGCGGTGCAGCAAAATGCACTTAATGCAAAGACACCAATCCACCAAGGTATGGTACGAAGTATAAGATAGCCTTGATGGATTGGTGTCAATTAGCAACAATTAAGAGATAATTAAGTTACGTTGGTTAGGTGCCATTTGCTACATTGGTTAAGTTATTGGCATCATCAATTGTCCAGGTGTCACAAGTACTCAAGTTATGAGCAGCACCTGTGGTAAACGCCGTTAGTGACTGAACACCCGATCCTGCTGGTTTAGTAGTGCAGGTAGTATCGGCTCCAGTTAAATCAACGCTGCCATCTACATAGTAATTATACTTATAACCCGACTCGGGTGCCCAACCGCAAAGACCACATACAAAGGTGCTATCCTCAGCGTAATTTGCTTTAGCTGAAGTGAAGAACGCTTTGAGGTTTGCTTTGGCCTCTGATTGTTTGGCTCTATTTTGGAATTTGGTAAAATTAGGAATGGCAATGGCTGCCAGAATGCCAATGATTGCTACAACAATCATTAGCTCGATAAGAGTAAAGCCGCGAGCTAATTTACGTACCATGTGATGTCTCCTTTTACGCTCTGTTGCAAACAACCATCACCGTGAAGGTTGTTGTTGCTTGTGTCACTTTGAACCAACTTAGACTTAGGTTCAACTAAGCAACTACAATGCCAAAAAAAAACTTCACTTCAAGTACACAAATACAGCAAGATAGATAAAACAACGCTACGCGTGATGACAATTCTTGTCACCCGCTTAAGGTTTAACTGACAATCTACGACTATTATGATTTATTTCCCGAATTGGTTGTTATTAACGTATGTTAGTGTAGTCGGCGCCGTGGTTGGATCATTTTTAAATGTAGTCATTGCGCGTCTACCCGCAGGTGAATCTATTGTATCGCCACGATCACACTGCCCAAAATGCCGCAGTCAAATTGCTTGGTACGACAACATTCCCGTGCTTAGCTGGCTTATTTTGCGTGGTCGTTGTCGCTCATGCAAAGCTACGATATCACCGCGCTATCCCTTAATAGAATTATTAGCTTGCGCTTTAATGACTGCCTTATTTTTACGTTTGGGAGTTACCTGGCAATTTGCTTTTTGGGCGCCACTCTCCATGGTTTTTTTAGCCATTGTATTTCTCGATATTGATCATTATTGGATACCTGATCTCTTAAGTATTCCGGCAATGATTTGGGCATTGCTGGGTGCCTTTTTACCTGACCGTATTGGTATAATTGCTGCTCTTATTGGACTACTTCCCGCGCTTGCATTATTTCTTATCGCCAAAATTTTTAGTGCCATGATGCATCGTGAGGGAATGGGATTAGGTGATGTTAAGCTTTTGGCGGTAATCGGGTTGGCGCTTGGAGTTTTTCCAACCATCCTGGTAGTTTTATTTGCTTCGCTGCAAGGCACTATTATCGGCTTAATTATAATAGCTCTTGGTGGTCATAAGCCTAAAGAACCAGCAGCAGATGGTTGGACTCCTCATGCACGAGCAATACCATTTGGTCCTTTTTTGATTTTAGCCGCTTTAGAAATCTTGTTGTTACCTGAATATTTTTTACAATTGCCCATAAAACTGCTTAAGCTTTAATGGAGATGTATTTTGAGCAAATTACGTGTTCGTCTTCTTTTAGTTTTAGGAGCGGCCGTACTTGTTGGGCTTGTCATTATCAATGTAGCTTTTTTATTTTGGGGACAACGCCGTTACCAAATTGAATCAAGATTGGCCTTAAATGCCGCCTTATTTGAAATAATAAGTAGTCAAACGATTGCCGACAACCCAAGCGTAACCATCAATCAAATTGCTTCTCATTATAAAGTCACAATCTCTTTAGTAAATGTTAATGGTGAAGTACTCGCTACCAAAAAAATTAGCCTACCAAGTTTTAATGACCGTCAACTCGTTGAAGCAAATTCTGCTTGGCTACATAAAATTGTAAGACTGCAAAATAGTCCTTGGCATTACGCCATTGTTTCACAGCCGCGAACTTTTGCTTTAAGTGCCGTCTTCACAGAGCAACCATGGGCGATTATCGTGCTTTTAAGTTCAGGATTATTTATCGTACTCCTTGCCTCGTTTTTCTTACGTAGGGTGGTAATCGCACCGCTGCAGCATGTAACCGACCTTGTGCATCATCACCAACTTGAAGGACTTCAAGAGTTGTCAATAGCCAGTTCTAACAATGATTTTGCCAAATTAAGTCAAGCTATTATTACTATGAATCAAACCATTGATGAAGAGCGCCAACGTATCGCCAATCAAGTAAAAGAACTTACCCTAAAAAATACCGCATTAGCCACAGCACAAAATGACGTGGTACGTGCTGAGCGGTTAGCTGCAGTAGGCAAATTGGCCGCAGGCATAGCCCACGAAGTGGGTAACCCCTTAGCAATCCTGGCAGGCTATTTGGATATGCTTAAGAGTGGCACGATTAGTGGCAGTGAGCAAACCAGCGCCATAGCTCATATGCGCAGTGAGCTTGATCGTATTAATACTACTATACGTACATTATTAGATTATTCACGAGCACAAAATGATGCTGAACAAATTCCAGGTGATTTGATAATTACCCTTGAGCGGGTAAAGAGTTTGCTTGCCCCACAATTACACAATGTCGTTCTTGAATTGCCAAATATTAACAAACTCATCGCTTTACCAATAACCACTGATGCGGCAACGCAATTGCTACTTAATCTTATTCTCAATGCCATAGATGCAATTAATAAATCTGGTCGGATCATTATTACCGTAGAACAAACTGAACAGTGTCTCTGTATACATTGTGATGATGATGGCCCAGGCATACCCGAAGCAAACCGCCATCAAATATTTGAACCATTTTTTACCACTAAGCCCGCTGGCAAAGGCACTGGGTTAGGACTAGCTGTATGTGAACGAATTGTTAGCAATGGTAATGGCACGATTAGCGTAAAAAATAGTCCGATTTTAGGAGGCGCACGTTTCACAGTAGTGTTTAACACACAGTCTTAAAAAATATCTTTAACCCCAAATTGCACATATCGGAATCGCTGCAATTTTTTTATCAACATAGTATATTGTTGGCCCAGTATGTTGGTGTAAGCGAACGTCAAGATGCATTACTTAAGATTTAATATGCTGGCTAACAACACGATCAAAATCAGTATCATTATCGCCGCTACAACTTTTTTTGCAATCGCTATTACCATCTTTAATACATCCTACTTCATCGCTATCTAGACCAGTTGGTGTAAGGGTTTCAGAGTCATTTTGGCTAAATAACGGATTAATCGTTTTATCGAGCACATGGGTTTTTCTAATACGCCCAAGTGCTGCTAATATACTGGTACGAATGCGAGGGTATTTTTGGCTAAGATCGGTAAGCAACTGCTTAACCGCTTTACGCTCTTTATTTTGTGAGCTACATAAACTGCAGGGCATAATCGGAAATTCTTTATGCTTGACGAGTTCAAAAAGATCTTCTTCACCGACATAAACTAAAGGACGAATTACCTGTTCAGCGCCTTTATCAGAAACCAAACGTGGTGGCATAGTTTTAAGTTGTCCGGTAAAAAAGGCGTTAAGTAAAAATGTTTCAACAAGATCATCACGGTGGTGCCCTAAGGCAACTTTATTACAACCATGCTTTCTAGCTGCTTTATACAAAATAGCGCGACGAAATCGTGAACACCAGGCACAAAAGACTTTACCTGGTTCAGTCATTTTAATTACCCGTGAGTAGGTATCCTGAAACTCAATTTCAAATGGAACACCGAACTCTTTTAAGTATTGCTCAAGCGGTTTAACATTATGGCCTGGCTGACCTTGATCAAGATGATAGGCAACAATTTCAAATTTCTGCGGTAAAGCCGCCTGCAACCTACTAATGGCCCATAAAAGCGCAAAAGAATCTTTACCACCCGACATGGCAACTAATATGCGGTCACCTGCCTCAAATAGGTTAAAATCACGGTTAGCAAGATTAACTGCCTTTAATATTCGACTTTCTAATTTTCGTGGATGCATAAGGCCTGACCCTATGCCCTGCAAAAAACAATAAGACAAGTAGACAAAGTCCAAATATAGGCAAATCTAAGTGCTAAAAATATAGTTAATTGTAGATATCGTACGATTGTTTTACACAAGTTCTTGATTTGCGGAGAATGACTAGGTAATTTTGTATACAAACGATATGTGGTTGCTTCTAGTGGAGGCAGGGCCATGGCAGTCAAAAAAAAGACAGCGGCAGCAAAAAAAACAACTACTAAAAATGCTGCTAAAAAAATCACCAAAAAACCGGCTCAAAAAGCCAAACCTGCGGCTAAAAAGAAAGTAG
The DNA here is from genome assembly GCA_016931625.1 of Deltaproteobacteria bacterium. NCBI lineage: Bacteria > Pseudomonadati > Myxococcota > Myxococcia > Deltaproteobacteria bacterium. Next base: position 90,959 of record JAFGEK010000219.1, read on the forward strand.
CCCCAAGTAAAATGGCAAAAAAAATTGCGGCTCAAAAAAAGGTAGCTAAAAAAATTACCAAAAAAGCCGCAAATATTGCCAAAAAAGTTAATAAAAAGGTGGCAAAAACTGTAGCCAAGCAAGTTTCTTCAGTCAAAAAGGCGATGAAGAAAAGTGCTTCGAAAGCAACAGCGCTTAAAAAGAAACTTGCCACCAAAGCAACTGGTGCAAACATTAAAAAGGCCACTCTGGAGCTGATTAAAAAAGCGGCAGCGAAAAAAAAATCAGCTGGTGGATGCAGAAAGCCCAAAGCGACTCAAACAAAAGTTGCTGCGCCTGTTGCATCTCCGGTCATAACTAAACCAGTTATGACGTCGTCGGTGCTTGAAACTAAAGCAGAAGAGCCAATTAAGGTTAAGACTGCTGAACCTGAAAGTGCAGGGGTTACTAGCACTGGCACTTGGGGTGGCACATCACGAACTAGTGATGACGATTTCGACGATTTTGATGTAAACGACGATCTCACATTGCCACCAACAGACGACGATGATTTCTAAACCTTAAGGTAATTAATTACCTTTGGTTCATCGTTCTTGCATGGCGCCACAATACTATTGAATTAATACAAGTTACTTGTAGTCGGATATGTTTGTGCGCTGCAATATGTTCCTAATCACATTATATAGCGAATAACTCTCAATACTAAAGAGACCATAAATCTAAGAATTTTACGCCAGTTTCTTTGATGTCCTTCACATTTCTCGTCACCAACGTAAGGTTATGGGTCAATGCTGTTGCTGCAATCAATCCATCAATTGATGGTATTGGTTTGCCAATCGCCAAAGCCTTTGCTTCAATTTCACCCCAGGTTAATGCTACTTCAACTGATATAGGCAAAATTTTCTGAGTAAAACGTTCCTTTAAATCAACGTCTAACCATCTTTGTATCTGTAGACACCTTTGTTTATCATTAAGACGAGATATATCTTTTTGAATTTCACCAATGGTTAATACGCTAAGAAAAATTGCATCTTCATCACTGTTTTTAATCCATGTGACGATATTTTTATTTGGATGCTTTTTAATCATCTCTGAAATTACACACGTATCTAGTAAATATTTCAAAATTCAACCTCCCGCGATATGTCTTGTTTACGTTCAATTTTTATTTCTGCCAGCGGAGAGTTATGAAAAATATCTCCCAGTGAGCCTTTACGACGCTTAAGCTTTTGATATTCTTTTATTAACAGTACAACCGCTGCTTTTTTGCCATGTTTAGTTATTTCTTGTGGGCCTTCGTTGATTGCTCGTTCAATAACTTCACTAAATCTATTTTTCGCATCTTGAACTTGCCAAGTCATTATCAATGCTTCTAATTAATCTAGACTGTCTAGATTATATTTATTTCTACTTGAAGAAGCAAGATGAGACCTAGCAATA